>VXPE01000109.1:12739-26017 GCA_009839745.1 Candidatus Poribacteria bacterium | reverse complement strand
CTGCTTTTCTGCTTTTCTGCATCTTAATTCTTAAAATTGTCCAAACTTTAGTATAATATATTGAGTTGACCAAAATCCAAACCATATTTCTTGAGGGCATTGGATCCAGCATTTCCACCCAGAGAAGAAACTCTGGCATCAATAATATGTTCATTATTCTGAATTTGAAGGACAACACATGCTGAACACAGTTTCTTGAACAACGCAGCGGTATTTTGATCCAACTCACCGAGGGTTTTTAAGGTTGGGAATGAATACGATCCTGGATTCCTGATTTCCCCAGCTAAGATGCGCCCAAAGAGAAGTTGTCCCTCCTCATTACTCTGTGGACGCGCCTCTCTCTCAAAGATGTTAAGCCAAACATCGTCGATTGTCTTTTCTTCACTGCTGTTTGTTTCCTGATTTATTGAATCAGCAGATTGTTCTTGATTAGGTTCATTTGTGCTTTTACTTGTTGGATTATCAGATTCGGTGCTCTTAAGTTCATCGGCAGCAATAGCGGAGATGTTATCAAGGTTAACCTGTTCGCGAAGTATTTTTTGGCCGTACTTGCTTACCGCTGTCCGGGCATATTCTGGGTCAACTTTCATTTGTTGTGCAATTTGGTCTGCATTTTCCCTGATAATCTTAATACGCGCTTCTGATTCTGCTCATTTTTCGGCAGACCTTCGTTCCAGAGCTCCAACAGGTATATCAATTAAAGCGTAGCAAAGACGGTCAAAAGCCTTAAGCGCATTCCGTCTGATTGGAGCCGGGATAGTTGCATCCAAAGTAAGATCGGTAACAACGTCAAGCCCAGTATTTGATGTATCTTTGGTTGATGCGGGTAGATCGGGTTTTGTTTCGTCAGGCATTATGAAGCCCTTTTTGTTGTGTATTGATCAGATTAGCGGACAGATGATTGCCCATTTTTCCGGTTGTTTCCTCTATGATATTATATCACCCTCATCAAAGAATTGCCAGATTTTTGACCATGTATTATGGAGGGATTCAGTTTTCGGTTTTTCGTGTATTTTCGCGGAGGTATCGCGAGCCGGAGCTCGCTCCTACAGCGAAGAGTTCTGGAGCGTTGAATACTTCTGTAATATGCTAGGGGACCTGTTAGAGACATATCACCCCTACGGGGTTGAATATTAAGAAAGGTGTGCGTTTCTATAGACATGTCGCCCCTACGGGGCTTTGTTTTAGCGGTATCAACGTTTTCTACACAGAGGTCACCCTTACGGGGATGAAGACACGATACTACAAAAAACGCAAAAAATCCGTGTTATCTGTGAAATCCGATAAATCCGCGATTCAGAGAAATACCCGCTGCTATACAGATGGTGGAGAAACACCCAAGCAAAATCCCTTATGGAGATGAGGAAGGTTTTTATGGAATAATCCGTTTTTTGAGTCGGACCGATGCGGTTAGGAAACCGCACCTACCGTATAGGGTTATCAACAATCAGGCGTTACCACTTACAGTCTTTAGCCGCTACTCTCCAAAATCTTTGTGACGTTTTCGGCGATGCGTTCCTCTAACTGATGTGCCTCGGCATTTAGGATTTCTAATTCTTCGTTGAGTTCGCCAAATCGCTCTGCAAAGTCGAAATCATCGGGTGCTTGTTCGGCAACGCCGACATACCGACCCGGGTTGAGACTCCATCCCTGTGTTTCAATTTCGGCAATCGTAGCCACTTTGCAAAGCCCTGGCACATCAATGTATTCCGTATCTGGGAATTTGGTGGCGAGGAAATCCGCGCTACTATGTTGGTTTTCAGGAGCTTCCCCGCGATAGAGTCTCACAATGTTCGCAAGAAATTCGAGTTGCAAAGGCGTGAATTCCCGATGTGCGCGGCTCACTGTGTGATAGAGATGCCTGGCATCTATGAACAGAACTTTATCGCGTCTCTCACTATCCCGTTTGGATTTATCGAAAAACCAGAGAGTGCAGGGCAAGGTTACGGTGTAGAAGAAATTTGAAGCAATGCTGACGACGACATCAACAGCACCGGATTTGATAATCTCGGTTCGAACTTCCAGTTCAGAGGCACGGGCATCGGCAGCGGAGTTCGCCATCACAAAGCCTGCCCGACCCGATTCAGAGAGGGCACTGTAAAAGAGTTGAATCCAGATGTAATTGGCATTGTCAACGCGAGGCATGCCGAAGGGAAATCGGGGATCGTCTTTGATACGTTCTCTATCCACGCGATCTACATTGAAAGGTGGATTTGCCATCACAAAGTCAAACTTGTCGAAGCAGTTATGTGGATCTTCGTAGTAACTGTTGGCTTGTCTAATATCGCCTTCGAGTCCATGCACAGCCAAGTTCATTTTGCACAACCTGATCGTCTCAGCGACACGCTCAATCCCGTAAAGGCTGATATCCCCTTGAATTCCATTTTGCTGGTGATTGTGAATAAATTCAGCACTTTGGACAAACATACCGCCGGAGCCACAGGCGGGATCAAAAATACGTCCGTGAAAGGGTTGGAGGATCTCGACGATGAGTTTAACGAGGGAGGTAGGGGTGAAGAATTCGCCGCCGCGTTGACCTTCGCTCATGGCAAAATTACCGAGAAAGTATTCGTAGACCTTCCCGAAGGCATCCCCTTCAATATCCATAGGAATCTGCTCCATGATACGGAGGAGTTCGAGGAGCGTGTTCTTTTCAAGGCGATTGTAAGTTTTCGGTAGGACTCCATCAACCTGAGGATTTTCTGCTTCTATCGCCTTCATGGCGTCGGTGATGGCTTGTCCGATGTTCTCGCTCTCGGGCAAATTCAGCAGGTATTGAAAACGTGCTTCCTCTGGCACGTAAAATATGCCGCGCGCTTGGTATTGTGTTCTCGGATCGGTCCGTCTCCGCCTGCTCGTAGAGGCTTCCGTGCTGATTTCTTGCTCAGCCTGTGTAAATTTATGATCGGCGTAGCGTAGAAAGATAAGTCCAAGCACAGGCGTTGAGTATTCCGAAGCCCGAAGGCGTGAATTGGCTCTGAGCTCATCGGCAGCACTCCAGAGTCTCTTTTCGATTTCTGCAAGATTCGCGTTCATAAGGCTTGCTCCGAGAAAAATTTATCTGCCGACGGACATTCCCCAGCGTCCACCGTCTACATGTATCGTTTGCCCTGTGATGTAAGAGGCATCGTCGCTCAGGAGGAAAGCGATGGAAGATGCGATTTCTTCCGGTCCACAGCGGCGTTTCATGATACAGGAATTGATTGGTGTCTCCTCCAATTCCCTCTTACGTGCGGCAGGATCCGGTGCCCTCCCGAAGTGCATCTCTGTAACGACCCAGCCGGGTGCGACAGCGTTAACACGAATACCGTAGTCGACGAATTCATACGCCATTGTCTTCGTGAGAGAGACCAACGCGGATTTTATCGCATCGTAGACCCATCCCCCGGGTCTGCCGAGGTAACCGCCCTCCGATGAGAGATTGACGATCGCCGCCCCTTCCTGTTTCAAAAGCGGTAACAGGTGCTGCGTAATGACGACCCACCCGCGAAGACCGATTGCGGTTTCGGGCTCCCAATTTGGAATCCATCCACCGTCTTCAATTTTACCACCTCTCGCGATAGCGGCGTTATTGACGAGGATATGGAGTGCAGAAAACTTTTCGGCGACTTCCTGCGCCGCGGCTTGGACGCTTTCGTCATCGGCGAGATCGGTTTCTATAAACAGTGCCTTCCCACCTGCGTCTTGGATTTCAGAGACAGCCTGATTTGCCATATCGACGTTTTTATCGGCGATGATGACGTGGGCACCTTCAGCGGCAAGACGGTTTGCTGTTGCCCTGCCGATGCCGGAGGCACCGCCAGTTATCAAAGCGACTTTATCTGTAAAACGGATTGTTCCCCATGGATTTGTTTGCATAATGTTGTGAGTCCTTAATTGTGAGAAGAACGTAGGGGTAAGTCTTGTGCCTACCCGCAATTAGTAGCCTGCAACAATACGTAGAAATACGCAGAAACACGCAGGTGGCTCGTCAGAAAGACACTTCAAAGATGAAACCCGCGTCATTCTTCCGCAAGGTAAAATTAAGAACCTGCGACGAATCCGCCATCAACGAGCAGAGAAGCACCGGTGACCCATTCTGCATCGTCGGAGGCGAAGAAGACCGCGGCGCGCCCGATGTCTCTCGGTAGACCGAAACGTGGCAAGGCGGTTTTCTCTAACGCTTCTTCAACCTGTTCGGGAGTGAGGTAATCCTGAATCGCCGTCTCGATGTAGCCGGGACAGATGGCGTTGACGGTTATGCCGAATTGCCCGATTTCCAAAGCGGTATCTCGAACCATATTGACGACAGCGGCTTTCGCGGGGGCATACGCTGGTCCGGCTCCACCCCCATACGCGTGAACGGAGGCGATCTGGATAATCCTTCCAAATTTCGATTGTTTCAGGTGTGGAATGGCGAGCTTTGTCGCAACAAAGACCCCGCGGAGGTTGATGCCAACGACCCTGTCCCAATCCGCGATTGAGAGTTCCTGCGCACCGCCGGGGATATGGATGCCTGCATTGTTGACGAGAACATCAAGCCCTCCGAAATGTTCAACGGTTTGCTGAATGACGTGTGCGACCTGCGCTTCGTCTGCGACATCGGCGTGGAGGAAGAGTCCCGCTGCGCCGAGTTTTTCGATCTCTGAGACGGTCGGGGTTGTGGTCTCGGTTTCGTGGTATTTGCCGCGGAGTGGGGTTTCCTGTCTATCGATGACAACGACCCGCGCCCCCTCGCGGGCAAATTCGAGTGCGATGCCGCGTCCGATCCCTGAACTCCCACCGGTTACAATGCAGATGCGATCCTTAAGTAGCATTCCGGACTCTCTCTTCCAAAATAACGGAACATCATTAGGTCACAAAAACTCGCTGGTGACTTACTGTTCCATCCGAAGGCGTAATGTGAATTTCAACGTTACGATTTAGTTTCTTCAGGATCATTAGCAGCCGCTCCACAGTAAAATCTGTAAAATCCATTTTCTTGAGGCGAGATACATCACTCGGATCGAGTCCAAAGCGTGCTTCTGCTTTTGATGGCGTTAGTTTTAGTTGATCAAGAAGACGGTGAATTGCAAAGGCGAGGTCTACTCTTAACTGATGATATTCCGCTTCTTCCTCAGAGAAACCGATGTCTAAAAACACATTGCCAGAACTTTCCGTAACCTTTATTTCTTCACTCATTTTTTGCCTCCATTTCTCGTGCTATTCCCAGGCGTTGCTTGATTAAATCAATTTCCTTTTTGGGGGTGCGAATTCCACGGGTGGATTTTTTCTGAAATACATGCAGCACATAGATGTTCTCACCGAGTTTGACAGTATAAACAGTACGATAGGTGTTTGTATCATAACGGGCAGCGATTTCAAATACACCTGAACCTACACCTATCAGAGGTTTTGCCTTCTGATGTTTACCACCGGTTTGGGCGATACGTAACGCTTCACCTATTGCCTCTCGGGCAGGTTTAGGGAAACTCCGGAGTCGCTCACGCGAATCTCCAATCCATTTCACATTTCTCATCGCTTGATCCAAAATTCTACCGTATCGTTGATATTATACCGCATCTTCCAAAATCTTACAACATTTTCGGAGATGGGTTCCTCACCTACATCTGCCAATTCTCAGCATAAATGCTTTTCCCGTCGCCGTAGTAGCAATCGTAGATATGCTGATAGATTGATCTTGTGCTCTGCACAATCTAAAAGATTATGCTACAAAGGAGCAAATCAGGTTAGAAGTAGGATCTGCCGAGCGAGCTTCCGGATCCGAATGCGTTGTAAGGCGCGCCTGCAGGTAAGGTGTGGAGTCCCCACGTTTCGGTCGTTGCGTCATAACCGACACCCATCGAAACCGCAGGCTCCTGAATCAGATTGACTTGGAACGTGAAGTCCTGACGGACGTTGTTATAGGGCGAGTCTTCGCGCTTAATGCCGACACGGTTCCAAGAGATGCGGAGGTTCCAATCGTGGAGATTACGCGTCATACTAATGCGTTGTGAATAGAATTGGCCCTCAATCGGGTAATAGATAAGACTCACATCAAATTCGAGGTCTTGGCTAAACCGATAGCGTCCAGTAGCCGTAAGAGATCGGGAGGCGCGTCTGGAGGTGTGCCGTTTGCTAAAAGAGTTACCGATACTGACGTTCCAAGCGGGGCGGGTGTATCGGATGTTCGTCCGGAACCCGACCATCTTAAACTGTTTCCCATCGTCGGGATGTGGGTTCGGGTCGTGTGTGAATCGGACGGTCATGTTTAGGTTCCGACTCGGAAGCGGGACGAATGTGAAATCGCTCTCAATGGGTTCATATTTCCGCCTATACAATGGGTCGAACTCCGTAAAATCAGCAGTGAGTCGGGTATCAAAATAGAAGATACGGTGCGCCGACTGGCTCCGTCGGGTCTTGATTTCAAAGTTTGTATTGAAGTTATAGGTGAGCCTTTTCCGTTCATAGAAATAGGTGCTGGGACCGAAAGGATAGAGGTTCTCATCTTCATCAACAGCAGGCTGGTAATTGAATCGGAGTGAGGATTGGATTTCGTGTCTCAACTTTCGGAGTCCAGGAATATAACCCACGTTGAATACCCGGAAAAGCGTGTTTGTGGCGGATCCGTTAAAGCTATAAACGCCCTTTAAAATGTTCCGATTCTTCTGCTGGTCTTGGTCATGCCATATCATATTTGTATTGACATCAAGGCTCATTTGGAGTTCCCGCAAGGGAGTAATCAGGAGCGTTGACTGCTTACGGACATCGAATCCGAGGTCCAACGTCTGTAGATATACATCTCTCTCATCACCCTCTTTCCCCTTATAGACCTCTCTAAAGAAGTTCCCGAGTTCAACATCTAAGTCGAAACTGGTGCTTTCAAGGGTTGGAACGGTGAAAAGTGAAAGAATCGGTGTTTCTGTTTTGAACTTTTCAGCGACGCTTTCCATCCGGTCATTGAGGCGTCCAAGGAGCGGTAGTGCACTCACACGCATCCGAGAGAAATTCACAGTAAATTGTGGCAGTTTCTGTAGCGAAGTTGTGCCTTCACCCGTGAAATCGTGAACGTGTCGGACTTCGATCCTACCGGTAATATCCCCGATGGTTTCCCGTGAAAATGTCAGGTTGCCATTCTCGTCGCGATCGTTGTCAGACACAGTAGACAGACCCGTCCCATAGGTGAGTATTCCGAAAGTGTTCAGCCTGGACTCTCCGGGGAGTTTCAGTTCTTCCTTGAAATTACGGGCTTGCAACTCCGTTCTGCCAGTGAAATTGATGGGGCGTCTACCTTCTGCCCGGCTATCCCATGGGGTATAAAAGGATTGCGTATGTCCCCATCGCATAATCCACCGTCTACCGATACGTGTTGCGTTCTGCCGCTCGTAGGAGTACCGGTCTGCGCCGTAGAAATAAATATCGCCTCGGTAGGTTCTCTTTTTATCAACTTTGATGAGTCGGAAGGATTTTTTGGTTTGAATAGGACGGCTGCTGTATTCACCGGCGTATAGCCTTTGTGCATCTGAGGCAACGGCACTCGGATCCTCCCACCTGCCCCGAAAACCGTGTTTCCGATAGACTTTCAGTTCATCCTCCTCTTCTTCGGCATCATCTTCTTCAGCAGCGTCTTCAGGCGTTGTGTCGTCATCGGACGGCTCGGCAGTCGTTTCGCCTTCTACTTCACGCTCTGACTCGTCCTGCTCTACGGTTTCGTCTTCATCGATATCGTCCACCTCGGTTTGCTCTACGGTTTGATCTTCATCGGTATCGAGGGTATCGCCATCAGCCTCCTGCCTTTGGTTTTCAATCTCACTTTCTGTCCCCGGACTGCTTTCTATTTCGGACGGACTGCTGACTTCTGACTGTTTATCACTGACCGCTTCTTCCGTTGCGTCTTGGGATTCACCCGCCTCTATATCTTGTGAGTCGCCATCTCCTTCGGTTTCTTCCGGTTTAGGGTTCATCACGTCATCGTAGAAAGTATCCCACTCCGCTTCAAACTGTTCAGCGAGTGCCTCGAAGTTCGGAGTCTCCTCTTTTTCAATCAATTGGAAAAGATAAAGACCTTCAGGCATAGTGATAGGTCTCCGTTCAATAACGTCTCCCGGATTCTCTAATCGTCTCACTGCGGAGCGCCACGAGGATTCCATCTCGTTTAAGAGCAAGCCATTACCTTCATTTGGTTCGGATAAGGTCGGTTCGGCGAGGTCTGCGAATTGCTCAGGAACATGGATCAGTTGTTCAAACGGTTCACCTTCGTGAGCACGTTTGAGCATGTCATCTGCCAATTCGCGCAGGACGTATTCCGTGTCTTCACTGGCGGTAATAGCAATATCAATGCGGCGGAGTTTAATTTCACGTTCGCCGTAGACATCAAGCACCCGTTCTGCTTTAAGGATGTGGAAGGCAGATTCAGTTTGGACGATAGGACTAATTTCTCCCTCTTGTAGTGCGAATAGGGCTTCCTCTAAAATTGGATCGAGTTTGGGTTTGCCCTCCTCGTCAATTTCCCCGGGGACGAGGAATCCCATATCGCCGCCATCGTAACGGGTGTCGAAATGGTCAGAATTGTTCTGCGCGATTTGTGAGAAGTCAGCCCCTTCTTCTTTGAGCTGCCCAAGCACTTCTTCTGCCTTGTCGCTTGCACGCTTGACATCCTCTTCAGTGATTTTATATTCAATAAAAATCTGACGCAGCCAATAACGGTCATATTCACCGTCAAGCCGATCCTGCAATTCATCTGCTTTTTCTTTTAATTTCGTGCGTTGGTTGGGTGTTACATCGGGTGGAATCGGGATATAGATTTCTTGAAACTGTGTATCATTGAATCGGTATTTGCCTTCGAACCCGAATCCTTGTCCGCGCTTTGAGCTTCTATCGTAGAGAAGTGCCCCATCGTAACGACGCTTCCGTGCCACAGGTAAAATGATGCTGATGTTGGGACCTTGATAACTATCCGTTCCAATTTTAACGATAATCTTTGCGATCTTACCTTTCCGTATGTCCCGCCGAATAACAGGAAAATAGAAGAGAGGAAACCCACCAATACGTAAAACGATATTTTTGGCGATCATCTCCTGATCTTTTTGGACAATCACTTCGGACACACTAAAATGGTAGTGCGGATGCTTCAGTGTGCAGGTTGTGAGGGAGGCACCTCGAATATAGGAGCGATTTTCCTGTATTTTAAAGATTTCACTGCCCCCGAAGTACCACGGGTCGCTGAAAGTGAACCCGTTTCGGGCAATCCCTTTCTTGTTGTCAAGGTTAAAGATGAGTTCATCGGAATAAGTTTCTTCGTTCCCAATCTTTAGGTGGACGTTTCCGGAGGCTCGCATGAGGTTGTCGTCGAAATCCGCCCAGATATGGTCTGCTCGGAGAATGACATCCTCAAATTTGATCAGCGCGTTCCCGTGAATTTGGACGAAATTACCCACCATAGCCATATCGTCGCCATCGCCGATGATCATGCCTTCTCCAGGGACATCTGTTTCCGGGTTCAAGCGTTCCGAGCCGGATCCCACTTCCTGTGTCTGATCTGTAGATTCTTCAGACGCGGGGGGGGCAACGGATTGTGCCTCTTGTGCAATAATGGATTGTATTGGGAAACCGAGGAGACATGCAATGACGAATGGTATATGGAGAGCAGTCCGGAAAGCCATAAATTAAAAATCTTTCAGTTCAATTTTAATGTAAGCGTTTTCAAGGAGTTTGTTGGTGTATGCGTCCCACTCCTCTTGGAATCGCTGCTGGCGGAGTATCGAAGTAATCTGTTGTTTCTCTGCTTCACTGAGGCTTGGACTATTCCGTTCGTCGACTTTAAAGATATGAAGACCGGATTCGGTTTCGTGGGGCTGACTGTAAGTGTCGGGTTCGAGGGCTTCAATGATTGTCCGAGTTTTAGGATTGAGTTCAGTTAAGGAGCGGATCCCGAGGTCACCGCCGTTATCTCGCGTCTCGGTATCATCGGAATGTGCTGCTGCGAGAGCATTAAAATCTTCACCGTTTTCCAGTTTTTTGAAGACTTTAACAATGCGCTCGCGCGCTTCCTGCATAGCCTCTGCACTCGGGGTGAGGGGAACAATGAGATACCGAAATGCGCTCATCTTATCGGTTTTCATTTCGACAGTGAAAACATAGAGTCCCTCGTTTCCTTCAACCGGCTCGCTGAATTTACCAGCCTCCAAGGTTGTGAGTACATCCTGGAATATCTTTGGGAACCTTTTGAGCTCCTCTGTGGTAGCTTCTATGAGAATTCCTGCCTGTGAGCTTGGATTTTCCTGAGAGGTGTAGCGTCGTGCGACCTCTTCAAACGTCGCGCTACCTGTTATGATTTCATTGAGAGCATTTTTCACAACTTCAGATGCGGCATCCCGATCGGCTTGATTCGGTTCAAAGGCGACAAAAATGTGTCGTAAATGCACTTTATCTGTTTTAGTGGGGAGTTGATCCCGATTTTCCTCAAAAAATTCTTGGATCTCGCGCTCGCGGACTTGCAATCGAGGCACAATTCTTCCCATCACAAGTTTCTCTGCTTTGAGATTTCGCTCCGACTGCTCTCGAAACGCTACGAGTGTCATACCCTCTCTGTTTAATTGCTTTTTAAATTCTTCGTCCGTTTCAATTTTATATCTCTTCTTAAAGTCTTGGATGTACTGCTCAATTTCTACATCGCTGACGGTAACCTTCAGCGTTAATGCGGCTTCCAAAAGGAGCATCTGCCTGATAAGTCGGTCCAGTAATTCGGGTCTTTGTCGCTCTGCCTCGTTGAGTGCTTCCCGTTCGCTGAAACGATAAACCTGTTGGAGTTCCATGGCACGCTGATTCACCAAGACATCGAGTTCCCGCTTGGTCACGACATCGTCATTAACGTAAGCGATGATTTGGTCAAAGGTGCGAGCCGCACTGCTCCCCGCACTACTGCTAATAAGTAGTAGGATAAGCATGAGATAGGCAGTTATTCTACAAGCCATTATGTATGGATGCCTCCATTATCAGTCTTCGGTTGGGAGGGTGGATTTGGTTGGAAGGTTGGAAGGTTGGGGGCACCCATCCTTCCATTCTTCCTATCTTCCATCCGAGGGTTATTCTTCAGGTTCTGCCTCTACGGGAGGCACTTCGGATTGCTCTTCCTCCGATGCCGCCTCGGCTTCTTCAGATTCTCCCTCTGGGATGCGATCTATATACGTTTTGACTTCGGCGCGTTCTCGGAGTTCAGAAACCCAGCTGTCCATAAGTGCCTGTCGTTTCTCACGTTCCGCTTTTCGGATGACACTCTTACGAACGTCTTCCTCCTCAAACGGTTTTTGGTATTCATCGCGAGCTTCGTCTTTTCGGAAGATCATGTAGTATTTCTCTCCCTGAACGTCGACTTCAATGACACCCTCGTGCATCTGACCGATCTCCGCAGCAAATGCCGCATCCAAGAAAGGCTCAGTTCCCGAAGGAAAGGCACTCCGACTAATATAGTCGGTGTCCCCTGGCGTAGAAGGATTCGCACCGGGACCGACGAGTTCCCCGCGGTCGGAGAGTTCCTGAGCGACTTCAAGGATGTCTTTGCCTCCCGTGATTTGCGCGTAAACTTCATCAGCCCGCTCTTTGTTCATGAGCGTAACACAGGAAAGTCTGACCTGCGCGGGACGCACATATTCTGCTTTGTTCGCTTCGTAATGCTGAATGTAGTCGTCTTCAGTCAAAACGAGTTTGTCGTCGATCTCTTGCGCGGTAATTTTCTTAACCATCAACTCGTGAAGATAATCCTGAACCTTTTTGAGGATCTCTGGGTCTTCGTTGAGTTTTTCGTCTCGGGCGAGACTGAGGATGAGTCGACTCTCCGCCATGAGGAGCATATAGGTTTCCAGCCCCTCTTTATCCTGATATTGACGCTGCTTGTATTCGGGGAGTTCACTAATTTCCTGCATCATCTCATCAAGGGTGATGCGCTGTTTACCATTCCAGTCAAATTCAGCGATGACGGTTCCATCAGCACCGATCGCCTTATCGCCGCAGCTATAAAAGACAGGGTGCGTAACAAGGATCCCGATTAAAAGTAAAGGGGCAATTCGCGACGAAAAAATTCTGCCCATGAAGCGGGCAACTCCTGTGAGCATTTATCTAACTCCTTTTCTCAACCCAGCCCTTTGGCTGGGGACGTTGCTTCCACAAAATGGGAAAAGACTACTGATCTGATTCCTCGGTTTCCGCTTCTTCGGGTTTCGGCGGTTCCGGAATATTTTCAGGATAGGTTTTTAACTTACCTTTTTCCGTAATTTCGGAGACCCATTCGTTGATGCGTGCGCGTTTCTTTTCACGCTCAACGGTTCTGCGGACATCATCTTTGACCTCATCGAATGCCTGCTGACGGTCGGGGTGATGCTCTTCTTTGCGGAAGATGAGGTAGAAGGTTTCATCGTTGACATCTACCTCAAAAAGGGTATCCGTTATTTCGCCGATCTCTTGCTCAAAGACAGCGTCAATGAATTCCGCCCAACGCGGTGATGCGGATTTGGTAAACATGTAGGTGTTCCCTGGGTCGTCTTGATTGGTGCCAGGTCCGTTGGCGAGTTTACCCGCTTCGCCGAGTTCTTTTGCCATCTCAATGATGTCTGTGCCTGCTTTGATGGCATCAAGGGTCTCATTGCCAAAATCTTCATCGTCAATCGTAATGCAGGTTGCGCGAACTTTGGCTTCCTCAATGTAGTCGCTTAAATTCGCTTGATACTTCGCCATGAGGTCCTCATCGGAAATGACGATCTTCGCGTCCACTTCAGCCTCGGTCAATTTTTCAACCATCAGCTGATGGGTATAATCCTCAAGCTTTTTAACGTGTTCCTCAAGCGAATCGAATCCGTCGTCGGCAGCGCGAAGAATCTGGAGACGTTCATCTATCAATTCCTCAAGATACTCGGCTTTGTCTTCCCGAGTCTCGTAGTTCTGCTGACGATAAACGGGCAATTCTGCGATGGCAGCGTTCAAATCAGCCAATGAGATTTGATGCGGCTCGCCATTCCATTTGTACTCTGCCAAAATTATCTCGCTTTCGTCCATAGCTTCCATGGGTTGTTCATGACCATCGGATTGAACAAATCTCCATGTCAATAGACAGGTCAGAGTAACAATTACAAAGATAGCAATCGTTTTTCTCATATTTTTAACATTCCTTGCGGTTCGGTCAGGTGGATTTAGGAAGTGAAGTGTTTTTCCGTATATCCAGCCTGCCCGTTGGTTAGGCTTACGCGCTGTGGATGGTGCGCGTAGCATGCCTCTTTTAACATTCCTTGCGGTTCGGTCAGGTGGATTTAGGAAGTGAAGTGTTTTTCC
>VXPE01000109.1:0-12729 GCA_009839745.1 Candidatus Poribacteria bacterium | reverse complement strand
TTTTAACATTCCTTGCGGTTCGGTCAGGTGGATTTAGGAAGTGAAGTGTTTTTCCGTATATCCAGCCTGCCCGTTGGTTAGGCTTACGCGCTGTGGATAATGCGCGTAGCATATCTTCTTTAGTTGACCTTTCGTTTTTACGATTACGTAACAAACACCCTAAGCGTTTGTTGCAATTCCGTCAATATATTCGCACCAGTCACTCCCGGCATGCGGATCTTAAGTTGTGCCGGCGGCTGCAACTGGAGATTCTTATTTTGGTGAACTATTTCAACGAATTTCTTCACATTAATTCGTGGTTTCCTCTCATCAAAGGTAACCTTCACTTGTTCTTTTCCAGCAACAATGGCTGTAATACCGAGATGTTGGCTGAGTTGTTTGATGTCGGCGACCTCCAGCAACATCTCAGCAGGTTCAGGTATCGCACCGTATCGGTCCTTCAACTCCTCACGGAGTTCATTAAGTGCCTCTCGATCTTTCAATCCAGCAATTTTCTTATAGATAGAGACCTTTTGACGGCTATCCGGGACGTAGTCATCCGGCAAATAAGCTTCAACGGGTAGATTGATACGCGTTTCCACGGTTTCCTCAACCTTTTCACCCTTGAGTGCCATCACCGCTTCCTCAAGGAGTCTACAATACAGTTCATAACCCACGGTGACGATATGTCCATGCTGTTCCGCACCGAGGATATTTCCGGTCCCGCGAATCTCTAAATCTCGAAGGGCAATTTTGAAACCTGAGCCGAGATCCGTAAATTCTTCGATAACGCGCAGCCGCTTTTGTGCCCCCTCTGTGATTGCTCTGTCTTGTGGATAGAAGAGATACCCGTAAGCTTGCGTGGTCGCGCGCCCAACGCGCCCGCGTAACTGATAGAGTTGTGCCAAACCGAGGGCATCTGCCCGGTTAATGAGGATCGTGTTAACGTTGGGAATATCCAATCCCGACTCAATAATCATTGTGCAAACAAGAACATCATGTTTATGCCGCACAAACTCCAGCATAATGGTTTCTAATTCACGTTCAGGCATCTGTCCATGTGCGACGGCAATGCGTGCATCCGGGACCAGTTCTTGAATAATTAAAGCGATACTCTGGATGTCCTGAACGCGATTATGGACAAAAAACACTTGTCCTCCGCGCCCTAATTCTGTCGTGATGGCTTCTCGAATTACGGCACTGTCATAAGGCATGACATACGTTTGGATCGGCAATCGATCGGCTGGTGGTGTGTTAATGACACTAAAGTCTCGGATACCGACCAGCGACATGTGGAGTGTGCGTGGGATCGGCGTAGCTGTCAATGTAAGGACATCAACGGTTTCTTTGAATTGTTTTATTTTTTCTTTATGCTTAACACCGAAACGATGTTCTTCGTCAACTATTAAGAGTCCGAGGTTGTCGAAGGCGACCGTCTTTGAAAGCAGGCTGTGTGTCCCGATAACAACATCAATTGTGCCCTTCGCCAACCCTTCTTTAATCTGTTTTATCTCCTTCGGTGTGCGGAACCGGTTTAACATTTCGATGTTGACGGGGAAGGGTTGAAAACGTCTTTCAAAAGTGTCGTAGTGTTGGAGGGCGAGAATGGTCGTAGGGACAAGAACTGCCACCTGTTTCTCGGACATGACGGCTTTGAAAGTGGCACGCAGTGCTATCTCGGTTTTTCCATATCCGACATCTCCACAGACGAGTCTATCCATCGGACGTTCATCTTCCATATCTGCCTTGACGTCCTCAATGGCTTGGAGCTGATCGTCAGTCTCCTGATACGGAAAAAGTGCTTCAAATTCAGTTTGCCAAGGCACTTCAGCGGGAAAACTGAAACCTTTACGCGCTTGACGAAAGGCATACAACTTGAGGAGTTCCCCGGCCATCTGTTCGATTGACGCTTTCACACGTCCCTTTCGGCGACCCCACGCAGCCCCACCAAGACGATCCACACGCGGTTTATAGGAATTGTCTTTGCTACCGACATATTTCTGAACGAGATCGACTTGATAGGTCGGTACATAAAGGATGTCATCCGAGCTGTATCTGAGCATCAGAAAATCTTGGGACTTTCCGTCAATCGCCAATCGACGTATCCCATCATAGACAGCGATACCGTGTGAGACGTGGACGACATAATCCCCAACCTTTAGATCGATGAGGCTGAGAATCGGCGTTCCGTCTGTAGAAGGGCGCGGTCGGATGGGACGGCGGTGCTGACGACTGCCAAAGAGTTCATCCTCGGAAATAACCACGAGATTCAGGGATTCATTGAGGAACCCCTCACTAATTGTCCCTACACTGGTTTGAATAGCTGGCGGAAATAATTCGCGTTCTGCTAAAATTTCAGATACACGCTTTGACTGTTGCGGTGTTTCACAGAAAACATGGATGTGGATCCCTTGCTCCGTCCAAATTTTCATCTGATTAATAATCGTTTGATAGTTGCCAGCGGGGAGTGCCAACGGTTGCATCTCGAAATGCAAGGGCGGCATCTGAGGGTCCATAACCTCACGGGGTGGTGCTAAGGACGATGAAATAACCGAATGCTTTTCAAATTCAGCGGTGAGTGTTTCAAAGGAGGCAAGAAGTTGATCCGGCGGAACCATGAGATTGGATGCCTCCAGTTTCTTTTGATACAACTCCTGCATCTGTTCGTGCATCTGTGAGGCTTCGCGCTTCTGCCACTGGGGTTCAATGCGGCAGACAATTGTATCGTTCGGCAAATAATCGGGAAGTAACTCGGTTTCTGGAACGAGCATCGGCAACAAGCCCTCTATGCCATCCATGTAGGCAGGAACTCCGATTCCCGACTCTCCCTGAAGTTGATATTGAGAAGATGCCGCTTCTGTTAGAGAGTGTGTTATCTCCCGAACCGTGTTTATCAATTGGGGTGTTGCGTGTGCTTGGATGAGCGCTTCCGCTTGGGTTTGCCAATGGTCGACGGATACATCGGCTGAAAGCACTTCCCGTAACGGTGTAAGCGTGACCGATTTGACCGGTTTCGTTGAACGTTGCGATATCGGATCGAAAGCACGGAGCGTATCGACTTCATCGCCAAAGAACTCGACCCGTATAGGGGTATCGGTAGTAAGTGGATAGACATCTAAGATGTCGCCTCTACGCGCAAATTCACCCTTGACTTCTACCAGTTCAACGTTTTGATAGCCCCCGCGGATCAGCATCGCCGCGACGTCGTCTGGATCTATTTCATCTCCGAGATTGAGGACGCAACATGCCTCGGCAAATCGGTGGCGCGGCGGGAGTCTGTAAAGCATCGCTTGACTTGACGTTACAATGATACTGCGTTTTTGATAAAGTAAGTGTTCCAGACATCGGATTCTATCTGCGACGGTTTCTTTGGGGGGCGCGATACCATCAAAAATTTTTCGGTGCCAGCCTGGAAACAGATGTATCTTGGACCGCGCCTCGAGCATCGTTGTCGTTTCTGAAGCAGGATATGCAGTATATGCCCAGATTTCTTCTAAAACTTGCTCGGCTTCACGTTGTGAAGGAAGGATAATCAGAAAGGATTTTTTCGGAAAATCGTCGATGAGGGTTGCCAAAAGATACGCCGTTGAGGCGTTTGCCAATCCTCTGAGCCATGGGAGTTTCTGGTTTCCAGCTTTGAGGTGTGCCACCAGCGTTCGATAATTTTCCGTTTTGCGTAGAAGCTCTATCACTGTTTTTAATTATACCTATCGGTTCGGTGAGGTGCGTTAAGATATGCTCGTTAACCTCATCGTTAAAAAATCTTCAGTCCGAGGACTTCGTAAATTCGACATCGGCTAAAGTGATTTTCACTGTCAACTGTCCTATTTTGCTCTCTGCTTTGACAGGTAACCGACGCGCATCGTCCGTAAGCCAGAAGCGGTCGCCTGCTGAGGTTTGCAAGACGAGCGTTTTGACCCTGCCCAATGCCTTGCTTTTTACCATCTCCCTACGTTCAACAGTGAGCGTAACCTTCTGGACTTTCCCCTTGGTGATAATCGGGAAGAAATACGTTTTACCGAGTTCAAATTCTTTGGAACGCAGAAAGTAGAGCGTTGACAGTTCATCCTGTGTACCAACGGGTATTTCTATGACCTTTATCTCGCGCCTTTCAGGCGATTTCGATTTCGGGCGTGAGAGTTTTACATATTCCGCGGTTTCCTCTCGAAAATCGATTGTGACGGTGGCGCGGTATTTTTGATCTTGCAAGCGATTCCGAAAATAGACCGGTGAGAGGGTCATCGGATTTAAATACGTTTCCTCGTGCCTCTGGAAACTATAGACTCTGAAAAGTGAACGGGTTTTCATTTCAGAGTGGATGTAATAAACGTCCTCTCCCTTCATTGATGTTTTTTGCATAATCCAGTCTGTCCGTCGGGCGGCAGGGATTTTTTTCCAACTAATATCATACGTTAATTTTTCTCCGACCCTCAGCGGATTCGGAGCGATGTCGGGGCTTTCAACGAGTGAACGGGAGGCACTATTTACAGCGAGCGTCCCTACGAGCAAAATGATGAAGATTAAATGTTTAGCATACGTTTTAATTTTACCTTGCGGTTCGGTTCGGTAAGTTTTTGATTTCATGTTCCGTTCCGTATATTTAAGGGGAAATGCCCAAGCAGTACGCAAAAGCACCCCTCCATTACATAAATACCCAAGCAAAACACTAAGTTTTTGGTGTTAGAACCTATGTGTGAAGATTAGAGAACTGCTCCCATTATATCTTTGTTGCACTTGGACAGAAAATCTTCGATTATTATAGGCTTCGGCTGTCTTCGGGGCATCAAAAATATTCCATACGTGGATGCCAATGCCTGTTGCGAGAAGGATACCACTGAGAAAGGCGTGGTTCTTCATACGCGTGCGTCCCTGTTCGTAAGTTAAAAATTCACCCGTTCGGATGTCTTGAAATCCTGTTTCAAATACACCTTGATCGTTGTAATGCAGGGCGCGTGCGATATTATAGCCAGCAAGGGCAAAGGTCCCTAACTCAGCAGTCAGGAAAAACGTGGCTTTTGTATAATTGCCAGCGTAAGCTTGTCCCAGTCCGGGCATAAAAGTTGACAACCGTGATGCTTTTTTCGGATCAAGTGCTGGATAGTAGCGTTCTGCGTGTTCCCGAAACAGTGGATACTCCGATTCAGATTCGGGTGTCCTCAAATAGTTTCGGAAAAGGGGTTGCGTTTTACGGTTTTTAGCGTCGGAATTTTCGTCAACGGACGCGGTTTCAGCGTTTACCGATACAGAACCGGAGATGAAAAGTAGCAAAAACACAAGAAGGATGTGTAATGGTGCTACCTTTGCCGCTCCAACTGTTTTTAACATGAAATGCACTCCTTATTGAATCACTTTAAGAGATGGTGCCAATTGGATGTTTTCGGGTTCAGTTTGGTATGCCCAATCAAAGATGACAGCATCGTCGGAAAGCTTTCGAACTTGAATCTTAGCGAAGTTTCCATCAGGTGTATTGATAGCATAGACATGCCCCTCAATGAGTTCAACGAATAGCGTTGTGTACCCAAATTCCGGAACAACATCAACGCCATCGAAGTATTCATGATACCCCAAATCTTGCATGAACGTATCGTTGTCGGAATAGAGATAACGGACGTTCACTTCAGTATCAAGGCCGAAATAAACATCGGTCGCGGGGGTGTCCCAAGGAATACTTCCCTTCTCCGGTCGTGAAAAATCGAATCCACTTCTGCCGGGGAAAAGGGTGTAATCGTCAAGGACGACGTTCTGCCCTTCTGGTCGCGGTGTATCCCAAGCATCTTCGGGACTCAACTTGCTCTCGTTCCCATCAACGTCATAAGCGGAAACTGCGTAGTAGTAAGTCTCTCCATTGCTCACTGTTGTATCTGTATAACGCGTGGTATTTTCCGATACTTCTACTAAGGCATTAAAATCTGTGTCGTTGCGTCCACGCCACACTGTGTAGCCTGCCAAGTCATATTCGCCATTCGGATACCATTCGATGGTAACCTGCTCATCGCCTGTAATGGTTCTGACACCGCGAGGCGTAGCGGGGGGTTCATCATCTGTATTGCTGGTATCAACGTAACATCCACCGATATTACCAAGTAACATAACGAAGAATAGCGTTATGAGGATTCCGTTAATTTTGACTAACATGTTCTATTTCCTCCAGAGTTTGAATTGCGTTGAACTCTGTAACGGCTATTCTCCAAAATACGTTGACAGGCTCTTATAAAATATTATCACAAAAGACGTGGGAATGCAAGTCAAAAATTGACATTCCGTCCCAATTGTGATACAATACGAGGAGTGCCTCTTAAAGCCCTTAAGTCCTTTATCAGTTGTCCTTCATCAGTTGTCAGTTAAGAGGTTTTTGTTAAACCGAAGCGCGCAGCCCGTAAGCGTAGCGGAGGGCGGGTATACGGAAAGGAACGTTATTGATCCAACCCACTTGATCGAACCGCAAGGAATAATTAGAAATCCGCAAGGAAAAATTAAAAAATGAAAACACTTTTGATTCTGCGACACGCCAAATCCAGTTGGAATTATCCAGAATTCTCTGACTATGATCGACCTCTCAATAAGCGGGGTAAACGGGACGCACCACGCATGGGAAAATTTCTGCGTGAACAAAAATTAACGCCCGACAGGATTCTCACTTCATCCGCAAAGCGCGCAAGGAGAACCGCGAGTAAAGTCGCAAAAGCATGCGGTTATGGGGGTAAGGTCAAAAAATTAGACATATTTTATGATGCCGTCGTTGGGGTTTACTTCGAGACCTTACAGGAATTGCCGAAAAAATACGAGCGCGTCATGGTCGTGGGACATAATCCGACAATGGAACAACTCGTGAATTACTTGACGGGAGAGTTCAGACGTATGCCAACTGCAGCACTTGCTCATATTGAACTCCCGATTCAACACTGGGAAGAATTGGACTTGAATACAGGAGGAACCTTAGTCAATTTATGGACTCCCAAAACGCTTTTCACCGATTGAGCCAATGGCTCTCAATGGTGCTGCTTCTCCTATTTGCAGGCTTCTGCACGCTCTGCAGACCTTCCATGGCTGAAATTCCGGTTTCGACAGCTAAAGATGGGCAATTCCTCCCATGGGTCGTGGACGATGGTGAGGGGGGTGTTATTGTTATGTGGGAAGATTACCGGACAGGAAAGGATTGGGATGTCTACGCGCAGCGTGTTGATAGCGGTGGCACACCGCGTTGGGAAGAAAATGGGACCGCTATCTGTAGGGCGGATCGGAATCAACGTCGCTTACGAATGATTCGGCACAAACAGCACGCCATCGTTGTTTGGAACGACAGGCGCGACAGAAGTAATTGGGATATCTATGCGCAAGCCGTGAGTCTTGGGGGTGATGTGCTTTGGCAAACAGACGGTATCCCTATTTGCATAAACAGTGCGGATCAATCCACACAAGCGATTTTGGGGGATGGTGAAGGCGGGGCTATCTGTGTTTGGGAAGATGAACGTCGAAGTTCCGAATTCCAAGATTTGTACATCCAACGGATCACTGCGAAGGGCGAAACGCTGTGGGAACCTAACGGAATCCCCGTTTTTCCATCGGAATCCCTCCAGAGCGATCCGATTCTGCTCGCGGACGGGACGGGTGGTTTCTATATTGTTTGGTGGGATGTCATCGGGTATGATGCTTGGCATATCATGGCATATCGACTGAGTTTAGACGCGGAACCGTTATGGGACGCGCCGCGCCTCATCTCGCCAGCAGAAGGGATGCAGGGCGAACCGCGGGTGATTGCTGATGGGACAGGTGGATTCATCGTTTTATGGCAGATTTACGAGAATTTCATCAACGATCAGCTTTACGCCCAACGGATTGCACCCGATGGTAGCAAATTGTGGACGGACACAGGGGTTCCTATTTGCACTGCCCCGGGGATCCAGAAACATGCCTCGGTTGTGAACGACGGAGAAGGCGGTTTCATCGTCGTTTGGAGGGATGAACGCGATGTCTATTCCGATTTATATATGCAGCGCATCCGTGCTGATGGCACCCTCGTTTGGGAGAAGGATGGGATCCCGTTTTGCACAGCCGGTGGACATCAAGACAAGCCATTCATCGTGCGAGCTGCGGAAAACCGTTTTTCTGTAGTGTGGTTGGACTATCGAGAGGACTTCGGAGAGGAGAGCAGTGACGCTATCTACCGCCAGCAAATTGATTTAGAAGGCAAACCCTTGTGGGACAGAAATGGGATCGCTGTTTCTACAAGTAAAGGGAAACATTATCCCCCATTTGTGGTGACCGTTGGAGAGGGACGCTGGTGTGTCGTCTGGAGCAACACCCAGAAAGACAATGGCGATATCTATCTTGAACGGTTTTAGGCGGATTCTCTGCTCATCTCAATGAGATGCGCGCCTTCTAATCCGACACGGACATCTTCATCATAACTCGTCACGACGACCTGATGTTCTTCAGCGAGCTGACGAATGAAATCCACCATCAACGCTTTCCGTTCTTCATCTAAATGAAGTGTCGGATCATCGAAGACAAAAAAGCCGGGATTGCCTAATACCTTGGCAAGGGCAACCTTGAAACAGAGATAGAGGAACATCTTCTCGCTACCGCTGAGCAACATCAAACTCCGATCGACACCATCTATCGTAAGTGAGGGGAGTAAATGTTGGCGTTGGAGGTCAACGCGAGTCTGTCCCTCGTTCCCGCGAGAAATGGAAAAGATCTGCATCTTTTCAAGCCAGTGATGTAACTCCTCTTCAGCGGGTTTGAGGATCTGACGTTGGAGGGTTTCAATGGTTTTGTCAACGCCTGCACAGGCGAGTTCTAAACTCAGGAGCGTCTTTTCAATTTTAGAGGCATCTCTGTTAACTCGCTGGAGGGCACCCAGCCTATCTAAACGGACAGCCTCTTGCTGCTTGAGGCGGTCCAAACGTTTCCGTTCCTGATCAATTTGGGCTTTCAACTTCGGTTTGTCTAATCCTGCGGCGGATTCAGAGGACAACGCGTCCCGTTCCTGGATTCCCCTTTCTGCTAACCGAGAAGACAACGTGCTGAGTTCACTCTGAATTTCCTTAAGTTCGCCGGCGTGTTGTTCAAACCGTGATAAACGTCCCCGCAAGGTTTGAAGTCGTTGTTCAAGCGCGCGGCGATTTTCTAAATTCTCGGTTTCCGTCTCCAATGATTGTTTGTGGGTCTCCAATTCGGTGCACCGTTGCGATTTTTCGGTTTCCTTTTCATCAACAATCTGTTGCAGAACTTCACGCTCAACCTGCTGGTAACAGGTCGGGCAGTGCTGTTCATCGCTTTCAATCAGGGTTCGGAGGGTGTTACAGACATTCGTCAATGCCGCAATCTGCGATTCAAGACTTCCAATCTGTTGTATAAGTGCCTCCCGTTTTTTTTCTAATCCCGCGGCCCCCTGAATACTATCTTCAATTTTCGTTATCATTTCTCGCAACGGATCAATACCTTTGAATCCGAGTAACGCCTCGCGTTGCTCGTGTGTAAGCACATCCAGACGTTTTTGTAAGCGCTCCTGTTGCTGTAGCCATTCTGCGATGAGCGCGGTATCCCCCGTTTCGGCACTGTAGGCGGTTTCTAAGCCTTTCAACTTTTCTTCAATGCGTTCGATTTCGGCTTGATCCACATTTTGGGCATTAAACCGCAAACTATTTTGATGTGCGCGAATTCTGCCTTGCTCACGTTTCGCGATGCGACGTGTGTCAATGAACCGTTCCCGGACTTCAATGAGCCTGTCGATACCGAGAAGTGTATGGAGAATATCGCGTCGACTCGTGGATTGTCGGGCGAGGAACTCAAAAATCTCGCCTTCGCGGAGGAAGGTGGTGAGGGCAAGCTGCTCGTGCATGATGCCAAATCGTTCTTGTAACAATGTTTCCGTCACCCGCACACGATTCTCATCAAAGACGATCTGCCACGTCCCGTTTTTTTCTGAACGGAGTTGGATGCGTTTCCCGGTCGCTCGGTAGAGTTGATAACGTTCACCCGCTGCGATGAATTGCAAACCTGCTGTGCCGCTATAGGCTTTCGCATTTTTTATCGCCGAGGTATCCACGCGTGGGACGATCGGTTTTCCAGTTAATGTAAAAAAGATAGCATTGACAAGCGTGCTTTTCCCACTGAAGTTGGGACCGAAAATAAGATTGATGCCGTCGTGCAGCTCAAAATCGCGCTGTTCAAAACAGCCGAAAGTCTTAAGACGGATCCGCTCTAACTGCATATCAGTCGTCTCTCTTTTGGTGGATAAGATCGTAGAGCATTTGGGCGCGCACTTTTTCACGTCCATTGGTCAACGTCAGTTCAAATGCGCGCACAATCGCTTCAAGTTCAGCAGGACCGAGGCCTCTATACTTCTCTTCCCGCTGAATCAATGCCTCAATTTCTTTTCTGTAGATATGTTGCGTTTCGTTTTCAAGTGAGATGTCCATTTTTAATTTTTAATTTTACCTTGCGGTTCGGTCAGGTGGGTTTGACCTTTCATCTGCCTCTCCGTAGCCCTGCAGAAACACCCAAGCAAAAACCCTGCGCCGATGTTGCAGGCTATAGGCTTGGTATAACGAACCTCTCTTTACTGATAACTGACAGCTGATAACTGAGAACTATTCTTACTGACAACTGAGAACTGATAACTGAGAACTATTCTTATCAGATTTTTGTTTTGATCTGCATGAGGCGTTCAGCGGCTTCGGCGAGAAGGTCGTCTGCCATACTAAACATAAACCGAAACTTCGTCTTTCCGAGGTGTGGACGACTGTAGAAGCTCGAGCCCGGCACACCGCCGACTCCAATTTCTTTCACTAACCAATGAGCAAAGGCTGTATCGTCAGGAAACCCAAAATCCGTGATGTCGGTCATGATGTAATACGCCCCCTCCGGCTCGTGACAACGGAATCCGGCTTTCGTGAGGTTCTCAACAAGATATTTACGGTTCTTGTCGTATCTTGCGACCATAGTTGCATGGTAACTCGGTGGCAAATTCAGGGCAACGACACCAGCACGCTGGAGTGGGTGCGGTGCCCCGACGGTCAGGAAGTCGTGCATCTTACGGATGGCATCGGTCAATATCTCCGGGGCAGCGACGTAACCTAATCGCCACCCTGTCATAGAATACGCCTTACTCAATCCTGAGACGGTAATCGTCCGGTCCTGCATTTGCGGCAGTGAACCGATACTGAGATGGGGCTTCTCATCATAGATCATGTGCTCGTATATTTCATCGGTGATAGCGAGGCAGTCGTATTCACAACAAAGGTCTGCGATCTCTTGAAGTTCGTCTTGGGTGAAAACCTTGCCGAGGGGATTATTCGGGGTATTTATGACGATCGCTTTTGTGTTGGCAGAGAAGGCATCTCGGAGTTCGGTTGGATCGTAGGTAAAACGGATAGTCCCGTCGGGTACGGAGGTCTCTTGTAATGCCACATAGACGGGTTTTGCCCCAGAAATGATGGTATCCGGTCCGTAGTTCTCATAAAAGGGTTGAAAAATGATAATCTCATCGCTGGGGTTGATGATTGCGAGAAGTGAGGAGAGCATGCCTTCCGTTGAGCCGCAGGTGACGGTCACGTTTCTGTCTGGATCAGTGGGAATGCCGTTAAACGTCGTCATTTTATGAGCGATTGCCTCACGGAACGCGGGTGCCCCCCACGTGATGCTGTATTGATTATAGCCTTCTTGAATTGCTTCAATTGCGGCGGCTTTGACTTCAGGAGGGGGTTGATACGCGGGCGTGCCTTGGGAGAGGTTGATTGCGTCATAGCGTAGGCAGAGTTGCGTCATGCCGCGGATGACGGATTCGGTGAAACGTGTGGATTTGTCTGAAAGTTGAGATTGAACGGAAATTTTGGATACCTCAAAAAGAGAGGCGACACAGATTGCCGCCTCGTTTCCGTTAGCGAAGTCTCTTGATTTTGCCCCAAGACGTGGCGAGTTTATCTTTCGGATTTACAGCCAAAAATTCTTCAGCCCCCATATCCATACTCTGTTCCATTTCGTCATCAGAGAGGGCGCGATTCCAGAGCCGAACCTCGTCAACCATACCGGGCCACGCTTCACCAGCCCAAGTGCCGATCTGAATTTGGCTTGTAGCACCTGCGGGTGCGACAGGGTTGTTAGAATCCTGATCGTGCGTAACTTTGCCGTTGACGTAAATCTTGACTTTGCCTTTGTTGTCGCTCGTATGGGTATAGGACAGATAATACCATTTCCCGGTATCAAGCCCGGTTTTGTTATCGTTGATGTCCAAGAACCCACCACCGGCGCCATTTGTCCAGACTTTGATGCCGTTTCCAGGGTTCATCCCGTAGCCGAATCCGATGTGTCTTCCACCACCCCCCATGCGTGTGCCAAAAACGATAGCGTGTGCACTCGGCAGTCGGTCGAGATTAATCCATGCGGCTTGTGTAATTTCATCTTCGATGTGGAAAGCCCCGTCGTCCTCAATAGCGACGAAATCGCTGGACGCGCTGAATTGAAGAGCCTTTCCGAATTTACCATCAACCCATTTAGGACCGCCGTTGAGTTCACCTTCAAAGCCGTTTTCTGAGAAGTCATCGACCTTATTACCCTTACCTTCATCGAGTGGCATATACAGAACGAGACCTTCCAGCAAATCGGCAGCGGCATACGTGCTGCAAACCAATGCAATGACTAAGACAATAAACAGTTGTTTCACGTGTTCCCTCCATAGTGGATAATTATATAATGAAGTTTCAGAATTTAATTCGGTAATAATCCGACATAACGTAGCAGTGCCTC
>VXPE01000108.1 GCA_009839745.1 Candidatus Poribacteria bacterium | reverse complement strand
AAAGGGTTCTCTTTATTCAAAAAATTGGGAAATTAATTATCAAACTCACGTTAATGAAGCAATGTCACACTTTAACGAGACTTTAAAAATAAACCCTTACTTTGCTAGTGCTTATGTTAATCGATCCTCTGTTTACCTCAGTCTGGGGGATCGTGATCGCGCTATTAGAGATTTAGGGAATGCGATAGATGCCGATCCTTACAGAGCAGAAACCTATGCAACTCGTGGTTCCCTTTACTATACCAAAAATGAGAAAAAGGATGAGCTTGAGTACGTCATCCAAGACCTTAATAGAGCGATACAACTTCAACCTTATCCTAAGGTCTATTGCCTTCGCGCTTGGACATGGTTGCGCTTGGAAGAATGGGAGAAAGCCAAATCGGATTTTGCCGCTATGCAATCTTTGAACTACGATTTCATCCGCATGTTTTACGCCAAGTACAAAAGCGTTGAGGACTTTGAACAACGATATGATATTCAATTACCGGGAGACCTCAAAACGATACTAACTCGGTCTTCATAGAACTGAAGTATCAACTATGCGTCCGTTTGGGAGGCATTAGAAGATATATCACTTGCATCTGAACTGGACATCAGCATTTTGGGTGATTCACTCAAAGGAAAGACAGATGAAGCACTCTTCCTTTGTGAAAAGTTAACTTTAATTTGATTTTTTCTGATAAAAGTGGTATTATAAATCCACACAACCAAGGAGGATGCCCATGAAACAAGAGGAAAAACGCCAAAAAGAATTCGAGGAGCTTTACGAAGCCTTGAATCAAGTATCTGAAGAATACCAAGAATATTTTGAAACCTTGGCGGCTTTACCACCAATTGACCCACCTATTACCATAGAAACTGGAAACACAACAACTCCATATAGAGAATCTGAAGATGCCTGACTTGAATGAAATCCAACATGAGATCCACCGGACTGGAAGTACCTTCGACGTTATTCGGCGAAGTTATCTCCAAAAACTTCATCAACTAACGGGACGGAACATCGTCATATATTATTCAGGTTGGCTATATAAGTCAAACGTGGATACAAGATCAATATCAATAAATGATCAGGATATGAGCGGTTTTATGACCGTATCACGCGGGATTGACCGCTCTAATGGGCTAGATTTGATATTGCATACCCCTGGAGGTGAACAAGCTGCTACCGAACGTATCGTTGACTATCTCCGCTCAATGTACGGGACAGATATCCGGGCGTTTGTTCCACACTTAGCTGCGTCTGCCGGGACGATGATTGCTTGTGCTTGTAAAGAGATTTTTATGGGAAAACATTCGAGTCTTGGTCCAATTGACCCACAAGTGAATGGGGAACCCGCGCAGAGTGTCATAGATAGCTTTGATCAAGCTCACGAAGAGATAAAAAAGGATCAAAGCAGGATCGTTGTATGGTACCCAATTCTTAGCAAGTATAACCTCTCTCTCCGTGACCAATGTCAAAAAGCTATTCAATTAACAGAAAAGATGGTTACCGAATGGCTCAGCACAGGGATGTTTAGTGGTATGGACGAAAAGGACGCACAGTGCTTAATTGATACGATCGTAGGTACGCTTAAAAATTACGAGGTATTTAAATCCCATAATCGCCATTTGTCATCAGAGTACTGTAAAGATCTAGGATTAAAAGTATCTTTTCTTGAAGAAGAAGGAAACGCAGCTCTACAAGATGCTGTTCTCTCAGTTCATCACGCTTGCATACATACCTTCCTAAGTACTCACGCAATCAAAATTATTGAAAACCACAACGGAATTGCCTACATTCAACAGGTTCAACCGGTGAACCGCTTGGTAGTTAATCAGCAAGGAGATCCACCACAAGGAGGCCCACCACAGAAACGTACCCAACGAAAAAAAAGACGGTGAAATCAACAATCTCTAAACGCGGTGCAATGAAAGCAACGATACGCACAAATATCCTTTGCATCGCCTGATTCCAAAAAATCCTTTCATAGTTGCCCTCCCACGGCTTTCACAGATAATCTCAGTATCCGATACCCTCTAAAATATTATGTTAATTCCTCTAAAACGCCCACGAATCCAGTAAAACATCGGAGTTCAATCTTTGAATTTAACGTTTGAAAGATTGTGTTTCGGTCAAATAATAGGGAAAAAACACCACGACCGAAGAATTCATGATCGCCATTGCCGTAGCTGTAATCCCTAATTGCTATAAGGAAAGGGCACTTAGATATAGCGAAATTACCTCCATCGTTGATGTCTAAGTCTCAATATACAGAACTGTTAAAGGCACTTCAAAATGTTGGTTTTCCCTTTGATCCCAAAAATCCCAGGAAGGGAAAATGAATAGGATTTGCCCAATTTTCCCTTTTGTGTTATGATATAGTTCACTGAAAGGAGAACTTGTGACCTACCGCAAAAAACTTATTGAAGTCGCCTTACCGTTAGATGACATCAACCGCGAAGCCGCACGCGAAAAATCCATACGCCACGGACACCCATCTACACTGCATCTCTGGTGGGCACGGCGGCCCTTAGCTGTGTGTCGGGCAGTCCTATTCGCCTCACTCGTCGATGACCCTTCCAACCGTGAAGACCTATCCATAGCAGAACAGGACCGCGAACGCGAGGACCTTTTTGACCTTATTAGAGAATTGGTAAAGTGGGAAAATGTGAATAACGAGTATATCTTGGAAAAAGCACGTGCTGAAATCCTCAAATCAACAAATGGAAATCCGCCGCCGGTGCTTGACCCGTTTTGTGGTGGAGGTTCAATCCCGTTAGAGGCACAACGTCTTGGCTTAGAGGCACACGGCAGCGATCTCAATCCTGTCGCTGTTCTAATCACAAAAGCAATGATTGAGATTTTACCACGCTTTGCGGGACAGCCGCCTGTTAATCCTGACGCGCAAAATGCTTTGGGACAAAGCGAAACATGGAAAGGTGCCACGGGATTAGCAGAAGATGTCCGTTACTATGGAGAATGGATGCGGAATGAAGCCGAAAAGCGGATCGGACATCTTTATCCGAAAGTGAAACTACCACAGGAACAGGGCGGCGGTGAAGCGGCAGTTATCGCGTGGATTTGGGCACGGACAGTAAAATGTCCTAATCCTGCCTGTGGTGGAAGGATGCCGCTCGTTACCTCTTTTTGGCTATCAAAGAAAAGAGGTAAGAAAGCATGGATTGAGCCCATTGTTGATAGAGCAAAGAAGACAGTGCAGTTTGAGGTAAAAACAGGTAACGGTCTGGTTCCCGAACCTACGAAGATAGGGAGAGGTAGCCGTTTTCGTTGTCTTGTGTGTTGTCAAGACAGTCCTGAAGAACATATAAAAAATGAAAGTATGGAAGGGCGGATAGATGCACAACTGATGGCAATTGTCGCCGAAGGAGAACGTGAACGAATTTACCTTTCACCCTCGAAAGAACATGAGAAAATTGCAAAATCTGCTAAACCCGATTGGACCCCAGAAATAGAAATGAATCGTGACAACGCCAACTTAGTCAGTGGGCGTGGATATGGCTTTTTTATTTGGGCAGATCTTTTTACACAACGTCAATTGACAGCCTTAAGCACCTTCAGCAATTTAATAAGTGAAGTAAGAGAAAAAGTAGAAACAGAAACTACCAATGGAGTTTGTGAAGATCCTAAATCTTACGCCGATGCTGTGGTAACATATTTAGCATTTGCGCTCGATAAAGCGGTGGACTATTGGTCAAGCCTCTGTAGTTGGCACACTGGCGGTTTTATACGTAATACTTTCGCCCGTCAAGCGATTGTGATGATTTGGGATTACGCAGAGTGTAATCCTTTTAGCCAATCGGCCGGAAATTGGTCCGCCTGTGTTGAATGGGAATCTCGGTTCATCACTAAGCACTCAGAGATTCACATTCAAAAGGGCTGTGCCAACCAACTTAACGCTGCTGCTGCGTTGTCGGAGGTTGAGTCTCCTCTTATTTCAACAGATCCACCTTATTACGACAACATTGATTACGCAGACCTTTCAGATCTCTTCTATATTTGGCTCCGTCCAAATTTGCGACACATTTATCCTGATTTGTTTAAGTCAATGCTTGTTCCAAAAGCTGAAGAACTTGTAGCTGCCCGCTATCGCTTCGACGGAAATAGGTTAAAAGCAGAAGACCACTTTCTAACAGGTTTAGGTAAAGCCTTTCAGCTTATGGAAGCGCGCGCACATCCAGATTATCCTTTAACTGTCTACTACGCTTTTAAGCAGTCTGAAACGGATAGCAAGGATGGAGGTGTTTCCTCAACGGGATGGGAGACAATGCTTGAAGGACTGCTCAAAGCAGGTTTTCAAATTACAGGCACGCTGCCGATGCGAACAGAAATGGGAAATCGCCAAATAGCGATGGGAACCAATGCCCTTGCTTCCTCAATCGTCCTCGTCTGCCGCCCACGGTCCAGTGATGCAAGCATAGCAACTCGTCGAGATTTTATTGCTGCACTTCGTCGGGATCTGCCTGATGCCCTTCGTCATTTGCAGCAGAGTAACATTGCTCCCGTTGATCTGGCACAAGCAGCAATCGGTCCCGGCATGGCAGTTTTCTCAAGTGACAGTAGCGTCCTTGAACCCGATGGAAGTCCAATGCGTGTTCGTACTGCGCTGCAAATTATCAATGCTGAACTCGATGCCTACTTCACCGCGCAGGAAGGAGACCTTGATGTAGACACCCGCTTCTGTGTTTCGTGGTTTGAACAGTACGGGATGAAAGACGCATCCTTCGGCGAGGCTGAAGTCCTTGCCCTTGCCAGAAACACCAGTGTGGAGGGTATCGTCGAATCAGGCATTCTCCATGCACGTGCTGGAAGAGTCCGTCTACTCTCCCGTGAAGAATATCCTGACAAATGGGATCCAACTTCCGATAGACGTATAAATACATGGGAATGCACGCAATACCTTATCAAAGCACTTGATCGGGGTGGTGAAGCAGAAGTTGCCCAGCTTGCCAATCAGCTCAGGAGCGAACACGTCGAGAATGCTCGTGCGTTGGCGTATCGCCTTTTCGCTATCTGTGAACGCAAAGGGTGGGCACAAGAGGCGATTGCCTATAATACGCTCATCACCTCATGGACGCATATTCAGGAAGCACGGACGAGTTCAGAAGTGCAAGAGGCGCAGCAGGAATTCAATATTGAGGAGTCACGATCATGAATAAAACAATTTCATTAGACGACCTGAGAGGTTAAAGCATCTCAAAGCGAATTTCACTGCTGTGGGGTCACAGGAAACTAACGATCTCATACGCGACAGGGACACAGGCTAACAGCCTATGCTACAAAAGATAGCATCCACTCAGGAACCTTTGTCCCTCTTAAAATTGTCTGAACCTTAGTAAAGTTTATTGGAGAAAAACAGTGCCACTCACACCGTGGAGAGAGATTGTCACACCACATCCCGACATTGCGAGAGGGCGTTATCACCAAGCAGAATTCGCCGCACACCTCGGTGAAGTTATCGCAGGTAATGCAGATGCGGAATACCAAGATCCGATAGAATTTTTCGCTCGAACCTACCTCACAGCAGGTATGAGACGGCTTCTCGCTACCGCTGTTAAGCAGATAACAGGTAAAGACGGAGAACCGATCGTCCAACTGAAAACCGCATTCGGTGGTGGAAAAACGCACAGTATGTTGGCATTGTATCACCTTCTTGGCGGAACAGTAAGCGTTGATCAGATGGAAGGCGCGAGACATATTCTTAATGAGGCAGAAGTTAGCGAACTCCCAAAGGCTCGTTTCGCTGTAATCGTGGGAACAGCTCTCAATCCATCCCGCACGCAAAAAGTAAATGGCATTACAACCCGAACGCTTTGGGGAAACATTGCGGCACAACTCGGTGGACAAGAGGGATATACAATCGTAAAGGCGGCTGACAAAAAGAGTGTTGCCCCCGGTGCAAACGACCTCACTACGCTCCTCAACGAATTCGGGCCCGCCATCATCCTCATAGATGAATTAGTCGCGTATACCCGCAACATATACGGTGTTAACGGCTTACCCGCGGGTTCATTTGACGCGAACCTAACCTTTGTGCAGTCCTTGACAGAGGCAGTCAAAAATGCGGAACGGAGTCAACTTGTTGCTTCAATCCCTGAATCCGACATCGAAATCGGGGGTGAGGCAGGGAAAGCGGCGTTGGAGCGAATTCAGCACACCATCGGTAGACTTGAGGGTATTTGGAGACCTGTCGATGCAGATGAAGGATTTGAAATCGTGCGGCGGCGGTTATTCTCGCCCGTCAGAGATAAAACGGCTCATGATGCAGTCTGCCGAGCGTTCACGCAGTTATACGACGAAAATCCTTCAGACTTCCCAGTTGAATGCCGTGATGCCCTATATCTCGATCGGCTCCGGCGGGCGTATCCCATCCACCCTGAATTGTTTGACAGGCTCTATGAAGATTGGTCACCCCTTGATAACTTCCAGAAAACCCGCGGTGTGCTACGCTTCATGGCAGCCGTTATCCATCACCTATGGATAAACGAAGATCGCTCCCCACTCATTCTCCCTGGATCTATCCCGCTGGATTCACCGCGTGTGCGAGAGGAACTCCTTCGCTATCTACCGGAGAATTGGAACGCCGTTGTGGATAAAGACGTGGATGGCGATCGTTCCGAACCACGCGCGATTGACGAAGGAAATACACGTTTCGGTGAAATTTCGGCGGCGCGACGTGTGGCACGCACAATCTTCATGGGAAGCGCGCCACATGGGAGTGGACAAACCGTGCGTGGTCTTGAAGAAATGCGAATTCGCCTCGGAGTCGCGCAACCCGATGAGCATGTCTCCGTGTTCAATGATGCAACCAAACGTTTGACGGATCGATTGACGCACCTTTACACCCGCGCCCAACGCTACTGGTATGACACACACCCGAACCTCCGCAGAACAATGGAAGATCGAGCCGCTAAACAGGAACCAGAAGTTGTAGAGTCAGAGATTGTTCGCCGATTGCGGCAACAGACACAAAGGCGTGGGGATTTTAAAGCCGTCCATCCGTGTCCCGTGTCAGCAGATGTCCCAGACGAATCGACAGCGCGATTGGTAATCCTTTCACCCACAACTGGCCATCAAACAAGAGCGAAAAATTCAGCAGCACTTACAACCGCATCAGAGATTTTAGAAAAACGCGGCGACATCCCAAGAAAGTATTCCAATATGCTCATCTTCGTTGCACCTGACACTGGAGAATGGGATTCCCTTGAACGCGAAACCCGTTGTTATCTCGCCTGGGATTCAATTGTCCAAGAGGCTGAAGGATTGAACCTCGATGCCAACCAGCGACGTGAAGCGAGACGTGGTAAGGAACAGAGTAATGATACTGTCGGAATACGACTCAACGAGGCATATTCTTGGCTCCTCGTTCCCACACAAGAAGGAACAGAACCAATCGTGTGGGAAGAAACACGCATTCCCGGCTCACAGGAAACTGCTGTTGCAAAAGCCGTTGCGAAAGTCCGAGACGACGCGCAGCTTATCACGCAATGGTCGCCTGTCCTGTTAAAGATGGAACTGGACAATTGGCTCTGGAAAGAGGAACCTCATATTAGTCTCAAGCGCGTGTGGGAGTGCCTTGCGACTTATCTATATCTTTCCCGCTTGCGTGATTCCGATGTGCTGCTTGATACCGTTCGGGAAGGGATTAAAACACAGACGTTCGGATACGCAAATAGTGTTGACGATACTGGACAGTATAACGGGTTGCAATTCGGTAGTGCTGGCGGTTCACTCTATCTTGACGATGAAAGTGTGCTGGTAAAACCCGATGTGGCAGTGGCACAGCTTGAAGCGAATGCAGCGGCAAAACCAGATAGTGGACATCCACAACCCCCAGAATCGCCTTCAATTGGGCAAGGCGGCAGGGCACCTTATATCGCACCAGGGGGTCAAACAACAGCCCCGGGGACTGGAACGACTCCCCCACAAACAGCGAAACCCAAACGCTTCTACGGCACTGTTAATCTGGATCCAATACGAACAGGACCCGCTGCACAGCGGATTGTAGAGGAAGTCGTCCAGCACCTCGCCGGTCTACCGGGGGCAGATGTTGAAGTAACAATGGAGATCCAAGCTAAAGTTTCGGATGGCGTGCCTGACGACATTGTTCGCACGGTGACGGAGAATTGCCGAACCTTGCGGTTCACCACGCAAGAGTTTGAGGAGGAGTAGGGGCAAGATTGCCTCTATAGGTGCTTTTAGAAAATACCGCCCTTGCAATAATAGATGATACCATTTTAAATTCCTTCCTATTTAGCCTACCATTCCTTAAACAGATAGACCTATCCGTCAAAACCTGACAAAGCACTAAGCTGCGATCTTTGTAGCATAATCTGTTAGATTGTGCCGCCGAGGGCGCAAACTAAAAGTTTACGCTACGGGTCCTCCATAGAGACTGAACTATATTTTTTGAAGAAGACCTCATCACTTGGCAACTAAAGTGGAAACTAAAATAAAGAGGATATTTGATTATTATGTTCAGAGTTTTTGCAAAAGTCACCGGCGTACTCATCTTATTTTTAGTATGTTTTATGGGGTGTGGGAACGCTGACGATGTCCGCCAGGTTCTGCCTGAAGAACTCCTTCAAATCAATAAAGTCTTAGATCAATGGCGGCAAGGGTATGAGACGGAGGATGTCAACTCTTATATCAACACTTTCTGGGAAGAGGGTTTCCTCTATGTCTCCGATTGGGGGACAGATGGAGATAAAACGGACGATTTGGAATTTGATGATATTCGGCAGGAGCGGGACGCTGCCACTCGGGTTTTTGAGAAGTTTCAGGACATTGAGATAGAACTCTCTGTCCCACCAGAAATTACGATGAATGAGGATGGCAACCAAGCAGAAGTCAGGAATCACTATAGAATCCAACTCTTTATATCCGATGGGCACGCACTTGAAGGCGGATTTGGTGGTGTGTACGCCGAGGGGGATAACCTCTTTATCTTTGAAAAGAGAAATAATGAATGGCGTATCACTGAATGGCATGACGAAGCCTTTAACGCGGAAGAAATCCGTATTGCCAATAATCTATAGGTTTGAAAATGTGATTTCCCTTGCCTTTTGCGCGAATGTCTGTTAGAATATTCAACGATATAGAAATTAATACCGAGCAGCAGGCTGTAACAATACGCAGGCAACTCTACGGAAAGGCACGTCAAGTCTGCAACGGATCTCACCGAACCGCAAGGAAAAATTAAAAAATTTCATGAACATATCTGCTTTACGAAATCAGTTTTTGGGTGGCGTATGGAAGTTCCCAAAACTTTCCCTTAAAAGATTTATATTCCTTTTACTGAGTGTGTTACACCTGAGTTTTCCCGGACTCATTTCCGCAGCGGATTCCCCCACCGAAAATCCGACCATCGACACAGAGGTTACACCGCCAGAATCTACATCAAAGGCTCCACAACCTAAACTACAAGAACCACAGTCGGAATTATCTACATATAAATTGCAAATTGGCGACAGTTTCGTCGTCACTGTGGACGGCTATCCTGAATATAGCAAAGAGCGCGTGCCTGTTCCGGTTCAACAAGACGGTTATGTCTCCTATCCACTGATTGGGCTTATCAAGGCAGTGAATCTCACAGTTTCTGAACTGGAAGCGGAGATGCAGTCCGCTTTTTCCAAGCATCTCCCGACAGCACGTGTGTTTGTAACGCTCATGCGTCCAAAACGAACGATTCTTGTGTTCGGAGCAGTCCAACTTCGCGCCCGAGGGAATCTCCATGTCTTTGAAGTCGGACAGGTGTATCTCCTTCAAGCCCTCGCATCTGCTGGCATTAACTATGAAGCTGCGGATCTGACGGACATTTCTATCTGGCGGGCTGGAAAACTCCATAAGAAGGTTGATTACCTTCAGCTCATCAGTGCGGGGGGTCCCGATATTCCTTTGAAGGACCACGATACTATCTTCATTCCGTCGGTCTTTGAGCAACGACCGGTGCGTGTCATAGGTGCAGTGGTGGCTCCAGGTGTTTATCCTATAACGGCACCGCAGGTTCTGGCGAGTCAGGTGTTGAAAATCGCCGGAGGATCAAGGACTGATTTTGCGAACTTACACAAGTCAGAAATCATCACCAATAAAGAACGAATTTTAGTGGATCTCGCTGCAGAGAATGTTGAGGCAACGATGGGACCCGGAGATACGTTGTATGTCCCGTTGGCGGAAGCGAAAATTAGTGTTACGGGGGCTGTCGAGAAACCGGGACAATATGTGATTATTGAACCGGTGTCGCTCGGTCAAGCGATTGCGATGGCAGGTGGGTTCAACGAGGAACGGGCGAATCCGAAAAAATGCTTAATCACGCGGGGAGATGGGACAGAGGAAGAACTCGACTTCAACCAGATGCACTCGGATGTTTACTTGAACCCGCAGGATCAGCTGAGAGTCCGTGAAAGAACCCGTTTAGACTGGCGCGTCATCACCTTCGCGACATCTTTCGTGAACTTGCTCGTTACAGTTCTGCTGAGATACAATTAGGATAGCGGTCAGTCATTAAAGAGGTTAGAGATGCCAGAAACAAGCGATAGGCACTTTGAAGAAGTCAGAGAAATTCGATTATCAGACTATTTTTGGATCCTTTTTCGGCATAAATGGAGTGTCCTTCTCATTTTCTTGCTCTCCGTTTTTGGGGCGTTTCTCATAACCGACCTAACTTCCCCGGTTTATCAATCCGAAACAACGCTTCGCGTCTTAGACGGTCAACCCACCTCTCCGCTACTTTCACAATTGCCGATCTCTGGACTATTGGGCAGTCCATCTTTGGGGGCTTATGCAGCACAGATACAATCGCGAGACCTCGTGATTGCCCCGGCTATCCGTCAACTCAGAGAGGAGGGACTCCTGGACCCGTTGCCTGTTCATCGTGGACGGTTTGTCGTGTGGCTTGCGGATTTGTTGAATATTACACTTGATCAGGAGGCGACAGAACAAGGCGAACTCACCCTCACTGAGTGGGAAGACTTCTTCACCAAAACGCTTATTGACGAGGAGCTAAAGGTTGAAGAAACACCCGATGGAAGTGTCATCACTGTTACTGTGACGCAGCGAACACCGGAACGCGCACAGAATATAGCCAATAGAATTGCGGCTGTGTTCCAAGCAGTCGTTGAAGCAGAAGCGGTTGAAAGAATGCAGTGGTGGGAAAAACCGCTCCCACAGACGATGTTGAATCAGATGAAAGAGAGTCTGATAACAGCTGAAGAGGCGTTCTTTAAGTTTCAGCAGGAGTACCCGGAGATTACCTTGAATGCGGAGGGTGGAACACAAGCACAGATAATTTTAGCACTTCAAGTGAAAGAAAATGAATTGATAGATCTTTTGATAAGTGCCGAATTTAGACTGGGGACCTATCAGGCAGAGCTGGAGGAATTATCAGAGAATATCGTCTCAGAAACAATTGCGCGGAACCCTTCGCATTCCAAGTTACAAGATAGTTTAAACCAATATGAAATTGATCGGGCGGAACTGCTGGGGAAGTATGATGAAACGCATCCTGAAGTCATGGCGATCGATCAAAAAATAAGGGAGACGCGAACACGCCTTGATACAGAAGAAAAAGAGATAAAAAGTACAACTTCTGCTTACAATCCGCTCCATCAGGTACTCACAGAGAAGGTGAATGAGGCGGAAGCGGCTATTATAAGTCTCAAAAGACAGAAGGAAGAGGTCGCCGCCAAAATCGCCGCACACCTTGAGAAATTGGGGAGTTGGTCCCCGACGCAATTGCAGTTTTATCGCCTCAAGCGGGATATTGAAATTTATACGACACAAGCAACGACTTTAGAAGCGAAGTTGCGGGAGGCGGAAATTTTCGCACAGGCGCGTACAGAGAGTATCAAAACTTTAGATATGGGATGGGCACCCGAAGAACCGTTGAAGCCTCGCCTAAAACTGAACCTCGCTTTAGGGGCATTAGTAGGTATGCTGCTCGGCTTTACTTATGCTGTCGCGAAAAATTACTTCGACGATACATATCTCCGTTTAGAAGATGCCGTGCGTCAATTGGATGCCTTACCCGAATCACCAAGTTTCCTTGGGGTCCTTCCCTCCATCAAAAAGCGCAATACGTACCGACTTCCACTCATTGTTCACGATGCGCCGCAATCACGATCCGCTGAGGCGTTTCGGGTCCTACAAGCGAAGCTGCCGTTTCTGAACCCAGGGGCACCCGTGAGAACGATTCTTGTTACGAGTGCGACTCGGGGCGAAGGGAAAAGCACGATCTCCTCGAATCTGGCTGTCGCGCTTGCGCAAAGGGGAAATAAAGTTTTACTAATTGATGCGGACATGCGTCGTCCCTCTCAACATAACACTTTTCCAGGAGACCAACCTGCTCAGGCGGAAGAGGTGAGGGAGACATCTGACGCTGAATTTCCTATTGCGCGCGTTGATGCTCGTAAACCCGGATTGAGCGAAGTCCTTATCCATTTAAACTCAGAAAATCGGGACGATATCCTCCACACAACGGTCAAGCAAACCGATATTCCTAATTTGCATCTTGTGCCGAGTGGCACTGTGCCCCCAAATCCTATTGAACTTCTGAACTCGGAAATGATGACGGATTGGCTGGAGTTTGCAAAATCGGAGTACGATGTGATTGTCATCGACTCGCCACCAGTCCGTGCCGTCGCTGATCCGATGATTTTGGCAAGCATCGTTGATGCGATTGTCTATGTGTTTGACATCACGAAGACCCGACGCTTTGATATGCTTACTGGCGTCCGGCATTTGACAGAAGCCTTCCCAATGAAAGGCATCGGTGTACTTTGCAACATGATCAACCCGAAGCACGCCAAGTCCTATGGGTATTACAGCCGCCACGGCAGCTACCATGGGCTTGTGGATGAGGGAGACGAGACCTAATGTTTGGAACTATGGCTTCCTGAGCACCGTTCCATGTCATCATGGGAATGGTATATGGGCATTCGCGGGCGGGTCCTCAATTCCGTTCGGGCATCACCAAGAACCTGCTCGTAATGAAATTAGGTCCTCCTTAAATGGCATAATTTGTCTTAGCTTTACATTTGGAGAGCAGTCCAGGCGCAATTAATTAAAATTCATCTTTCCCAAACTCGCAGGCGGGCGTGATGTTCCTACCCATCCGGCAAGGACAACCATTGTTAGGATATATGGTAAACTGTTCAACAATTGTCCAGGGATGTTCCATCGGTTCGCGAGTTCTAAAGCGGTGGCGAATCCGAAGAGAAAGCACGCTGCGATGCCGCTCAAGGGTCGCCAATTTCCGAAAATGACGGCTGCGAGTGCGAGATAACCGCGTCCTGCCGTCATTCCTTTTGTGAAATAGTGTACCTCAGATGCCAAAAAACAGCCGCCGATTCCTGCGAAGACGCCGCTTAGGAGGACTCCAATATATTGCCATTTCGCTCGACTCAGACTGAGTGCGGCGAGTGCTTCTGTTGATTCACCGGCTGCGCGCAGTCGCAATCCCCATGGGGTTTTAAAAAGGAGGATGTGACTCGCCACCATCAACACCGGTAACAAGTAGACGACGAAACTGTATGTACCGATAAATGGCAATTTCCAGTGTGGAAGACCGCCTACCTGTTCAGTCGTCGGTAAGAGGTATTCTGTAATTCCTAACGCTAAGATATTGATACCGACACCTGTGACAATCTGATCTGCGTGAAAAGTAACCGTTGCGACAGCGTGTAGTAGTGCCAATGCTAACGCAAAACCTGTCCCTACAAGCAGTCCGATCCATACTGACCCTGAAGCCTGTGTTCCGATAACGTAACCGAACGCCCCGATGAGCATCATACCTTCAAGCGCGAGGTTGATGACTCCGGCGCGTTCCGAATAGATGCCGCCGAGGGCGGCGAATCCCAGGGGTGTTGCCAGTCGTAAAGTACTTGGAATCATTTTTTAATTTTTCCTTGCGGTTCGGTCAGGTAGGTTTGATAGATAAAGTGCCTCTCCGTAGATTCGCCCGCGTATTGTTGCAGGCTACAAGTTTGGTTTAAGGAAAGGACTGTCAACATTCTCAAATCTAATAAGAGAGTTTCCTAACGCGCTTTTTTTCGAGAAATACTTTCTATACTAACTAACCAGATAATTAGCATGCCTTGACCCGCCAGAAATAGACCGCGCGGGACTTCCAGCAAAATTTCAATATCTAAGGCAACCTTGTTCAGCGATCCGAACAGGATAGCGGCAGCCAAAATACCGAAAGGATTGTTTCTGCCTAACAGTGCGACTGCGATCCCAGTGAACCCCCACCCTGATGAGAAATTATCCAAAAATCGGTGGCGGTATCCCATGACTTCCGCTACACCTGCTAACCCCGCAATCGCACCACTCAACGCCATCACCCATATTGTCACAGTCCCGGGATTTATGCCGCCGTAAGCTGCAGCATCTTGGGCATTTCCTACCAAGCGAAGTTCGTATCCCCAGCGGGTATACGTTAAGAAGATATAACAACATACAGCACACCCACACGCGAGCCAGAAACTCACGTTTAGTGGATTGCTTTGTGGGAGAACGGGGAGGAAAGATGCCAACCGTGGGAGCCGTGCCGCCTCGTGAATCTGTTGTGTTTGTGGAATCATCTGACCCGGTTCTTGGTAGACGGAGGTAACAAGATAATTCATAAGGGCGAATGCAATGAAATTCATCATGATGGTGTTGATAACTTCATGCGCGCCGTATCTCGCCTTTAAGAGTCCCGGGATCGCACCCCATCCAGCACCGGCAATCATTGCGCCACCTATACAGAAAGGGATCAACAGAAAAGGCGGGAGGTTCAGGTGTATGCCTATCCATGCCGCAGCGAACGCTGCGATATAGAGTTGCCCCTCACAACCGATATTAAATAGACCACTTTTGTATCCGATAGCGACAGCGAGTCCTGTAAATATAAGTGGGGTTGCGTTAAACAGGACATAGCCGAAATCGTCAAAACTCGCGAACCCACTCACAAGGATAATACTATAGAATTCCAGCGGATCCTGCCCACGTATCTGAAGCACAAGCCCACATAAAAGAAAAAATCCAACAATCGCAAGGAGCGAGGGTATAAAACTAACGAACAGATGTTTGGCTTGGGATTCTCTGTTCCACAACAGGGAGGCGAACACTTTTTGGATATTCAAGGTTTTTAACTATGGGATTCTGGTCGCTATAGACACTGCTCTCCGCTGGAGGACTTCAAAAGGATTCCCTTTAAGCACCTCATCGGAGGGCAATGCTGTAGAGGAACACAAGTGTTAACAGTTCAAAAACTGCTGAAATTTGACAAAAGCCTAAAAAACGTGGTATTATACGTGATATTAGGTTTCCGAGCCATATACCTGTTAGCATAACACAGGTGTCGGATTAAAACAATGCATTGATGAGGAAAAAGGCAGGAATGATTCGCTATGGAGACAAACAGAGCAAAGTTATCTCGTCTTGAAAATGAGTCCACCGCCCCTGGTCTTCCTGCTGTTTTGGGTGGAACCCCAGTGTTTGAAAAAACGTCTGATGCGCCCTATCCGAAGTTGGAACAGTGGAGCCAGATCACAGAAGAAGAGGCGCGAGTCGTTTACGAGATGACGCTTCGGAATGAACTCTCCGGTATATCCCCGACTGTTCAAGAATTTGAGCGAACCTGGTGTGAACGCCACCAGACCCGATTTGCTGTGAGTCTCACCAATGGCACTGCGGCACTCCACAGCGCAATGTTTGGACTTGGGGTCGGCCCGGGTGATGAAGTTATCTGTCCGACCTATACATGGATGGGATCAATTACACCGGTGTTGACGTTGATGGCAAAGCCGGTTTTCTGTGAAGTGGATCCGAGGACGTTGTTAATTGATGTTGCTGATGTCCGACGGCGTATTACACCACGAACCAAGGCGATTGTGGCGGTGCATCTGTGGGGCAATGTGTGTGATATGGACGCGCTTATGGCACTCAGCGCAGAGACAGGGGTCCCGGTCATAGAGGATTGTTCGCACGCACATGGTGCCTCCTACAAAGGTGTGCCGTGTGGTAGCATTGGACAGGCGGGGGCGTGGAGTTTGCAAGGAAGTAAACCGATTAGCGGGGGCGAAGGTGGAATGCTTGCCACCGACGATGTCACGGTTTTTGAGAGGGCTTGTCTACTCGGACAAGTCAATCGTCCTGCTAATGTCGTTGGCGAGACGGTAGAAGAACTACGCTATACGCATCTCCCACCAATGGGGCTTGGTGTCAAATTTCGTGCACATCCACTCGCAATCGGTATTGCTTCCGTGCAGCTGCAGAAACTTGATAATCTCAATGCAAACCGCCGTGCCTATATTCAAAGAATCTCCGACGGGTTGCGAGAAATCCCGGGTGTTTCTCCTATTGAAACATATTCAGGTGCTGAACCAGCGGGATTCTTTGGATTTCCTATCCACTATCACGCAGAAGAGATGCATGGGCTCCCGGCACCCGTATTTGCCGAGGCGCTCCGAAAAGAGGGTGTTTTGGCAAACAATAACCCTTACCCGCTTGTCGTTGGCGACGGTGTACCTGTATTTTCGGGGAGCAGGTTTCCGACGAATAGTAATCCGTATCCGCTTCTGCATACCTTACCACTTTTCACACAAGGACTTGATATATACACGGAGGGTCGCGGCGCACTCTGCACCAACGATATGGGTGGGGAATTTGAAACATACACTCCAGGGGATTTACCTGTGACTGAAAAGACCTGTTCGCAGCTTATATTTTTACCGTTGTTGACAGAACCCGTGGCAGGTGCTGTGTCAGGCATTCTGGACGCTATTCGCAAAGTCTCTTTACACAGTCACTTGATAATAGGAGGTCGGCAATTAAAAATACGGAATTTTCAGCTCGGACGCGTATCCAGAATATAGAAATCTTCAAGACCGAACCGTTAGATGTTTTAGTCATCGGTGGTGGTATCGTCGGTGCGGGTTTAATCCGGGACCTTGCGCTCAACGGTGGTATCAAAGCAGGCTTGATTGAACAAGGCGATTTTGCGAACGGAACGAGTAGTGCTACGTCCCAACTCGTCCATGGCGGTTTTCGTTATCTGCTTAAGCGGGACATTGAACTCGTCAAAAATGCACGTCGGGAACGCGAAATCCTTCGCCGGATTGCGCCGAATCTTGTGAAGCCAATCCCGTTAGCACTTCTTTGCTACAAAGGTGATCCGTATCCGTTGACAGGCATGCAACTCGCTGCGCATTATTACAATTGCCTCTCTAAAACGGATGAAACGGAGAAATCAATAGCGATTCGCGATGTCCGAAAGATACGGCATCTTGTCGGACCTATTGCCACAAATTCCTTAAAGGGGTGTGTCCTGCTATGGGATAGTATGGTCAACGATGCTCGGTTGACCCTCGCGACCCTCAAGGATGCCCATCAACACGGGGCGATTGTCGCAAACTACGTCCGTTTTCTCGATTTTGTGAGAAAACCGGAGACTGCCAATTCCGCGAACGGGATTTACAGAATAGTTGCTGAAGATGTTATTTCTGGAAAACGTTTTGAGATTTCGGCACGAAAAATTGTATCGGCAACGGGTCCCTGGAGCGACCATATATGGCGTAAAGATCCGAGTTACGACGGCACCTCGCGCTTATTGACAGAAAACGCGAAAGGTATCCATCTCCTTTTGCCGCGCTATGGAAAAGAGGGCGACAATGCCTACGGTCTGATAACCTTCACGCAAGTGAACAAACAGCGGAGACGTAATCCGCGAGTGATTTTTATTCTGCCCGGTGCTCACAATACCTCCATTGTTGGCACGACTGAAACAACACCGGAAGAGGAATTAGCATCAGTCCGCCCATCAGCGAATGAGGTGACATATCTGCTCTCAGAAACACAGCGAATCTTTCCAGAAAAGAGGCTCAACAAGGATACTATTATTGCCGCTTATGCTGGTACTCGACCTCTCATCGCGGTGAACCAGCATTCGCACGGATTCGCAAAAACTGATTTTGTTTCAAGGGAGCATTTAATTACAGAGAGCCTAAGTGGGATTATGTATCTCTATGGTGGAAAACTCACTACACATCGTCAGATGGCGGAAGAGACCGTGAACCATCTTGCCGCATTTTTAAAGGTCCCACGCGCCTGTAAAACTGCCACTCAACCATTGCCGAATGCAATCGGGGAGGCATCAGGTGCGGATGCAGAGCGTCTTGTTAAGCGATATGGCGCAGGGTATCGCACGATTCAAAAATTTATCACTGAAGATGCGGGACTTGGGGAGTTAGTAACCTCCTCTCTTCCGTTCACGAAGGCTGAACTCCTCTATGCCTATTGGGGTGAAATGGCAATCACACTTGAAGATGTTCTGTGGCGACGGACACGGATCGGTTGGACGCCCGGCCAAGGTGTTGATATAGCTCCACAAATTGCGCAATTTTTGGGCGAGAAAAATAATTGGAATGATACCAGAATCGCAGCAGAGGTCGAGGCATATCGGGAACGTATCCGTTGGTTAAACTCTAATTTGTAGAATAACCGCGCATATCTTCATTTCCATGAAGAAGTCAAAACTGTGATTTCCCTAATTATTGGAGATTTCATCATCAGCGTAAATCACATAAATTACAATAGCGCAGATCTCCTATAGAGGAAACCTGCAGGACAATGGTCAAAAATGGAAGTTTATCGTTGGGAAGACCGGAAATTTGGGAAGCTGGAACCTTTGCGTTTTGGTGAGGAACGCGACTTCGAAGACCTGCTTGAAAAAGACGCAACGCTGGTCCTCGGTGAACCGCTTTGTGTTATCAGTAGGCAACCGCCATTAAGCACATCAAAACAGAAAATTGATCTGCTGGCACTCGATCGACAGGGTAATTGCGTGATTATTGAACTCAAGCGTGGAAAACCCTCTCGGACCGCAATTACACAAATTTTAGAGTATGCCGCCGGGGTTTCTCAACTCTCTTTTATAGCGTTGGAGACGCTCGCGTATCGCTGGTGCCAACAACAGGGTAAAGAATTCTCCTCGCTCACTGCCCTACATAGCGAATTTTTTGGCTATGAGCCGGGTGACATCCGGAAATCGGCATTCAATCAAAAACAGCGATTGGTGCTTGTTTCTGAGGGAGTAGACACACGCGTCTTAGAGGTTGCAGAATATCTACGGGCTCTGGGGCTTGATCTCACCTATATCTCCTATTTTTCCTACCATGCCCCTGACGAAATTTTAGTCGCAACTGAGACCGTTCTCGGTGGGACGCTCGTTAAGGAGGAAGAACGAAGTTATGGACCCACCACACAGCGATTTATGACACTCCCATTGTTTATTGAGATGCTACAGGAGAATGAGGAACTCTCGCAAATTGCCCATGAATTCGTGGAATATGTTGAGGCGTGTGGTGCAACACTTCGACCCCGGATCGCGAAACTTAGGATGACTTTCGGGGGACACTGGTGGCTTGACACGTATCCTTCAAGAAGGGCAACCCACTTCCGGGTCGATGTCCACGGAGACTTCACACCACTCCATATTGTCGAGTGCCGAGCCAATTTGCCCAATGTAACAGTCAAGAATTTCGGTATCTCTTTTAACATCGCTTCTAAAGCGCATCTCGATTATGCGATTGAGATTTTTGAACGCGTCCGTAACTCCATCCTCTCCTCTTAACTGACCACTGATGGCTATCTATCAATTTTACCCAAGATGGCGGCCTGCAACAACGGCACAAGCGGATTTGAGCAGGATTCTGTTATACACAAAACACCCGATTTAACGCCTTGCGAATAATTAAAAATGCGGTTTGGTCATCCTGAATTCCTCCATTTTTTATGGGCAGTGCCACCTTTGATCCTGTTGCTTTTTTTGGGATTACAACGGAAACGGAAAGCACTGCTGCGATTTTACAGGAATGTCGATCCGGCACACCTACATCGACACAAGGTTCAAGCGGGATTATTGTTGCTGAGTTCTTCGCTCCTAATATTTGCAAGCGCGCGTCCGCAGTGGGGTGCCAAACCCGAATCGGTTGCGGAACGATTGGATGTCATGCTCGCATTGGATATTTCGACCAGTATGCTTGCGGAGGATGAAGCATCCCTTCGGCGATTAACCCACGCGAAGGAGATTATGTTTTCACTATTAGAGGCACTTAAAGATGACCGGGTCGGCTTACTGTACTTTGCTGAAGCGAGTTTCGTGGTATGTCCTTTGACGAACGATAGTGCGACTCTCAGAGAATTCTTGGAGGCGATAACTGCCGAAACGCTTACCCACAGCGGAACCCGTATCGGCACTGCTATTGAAACAGCGACCCCTCGACTCAGATCAAATCGGAACGATACAACAGGGATAGATGCCGACTTTGGAGGGCAGAAGGTCCTGATTCTGTTTACAGATGGAGAGAACCACGGTGAAGAGGCGATTGCGGCAGCGAGGACGGCGACCCAAGAAGGGGTGCATATCTATTGTGTCGGTATTGGTAAGGCTGTCCGCCCAGTGCCGATTCCGCTTCCGCAAGGCACTGCTACGGCAACCACTCCTTACAAGCGCGATGCCAACGGACAACTCGTCCTAACAGCATTAGATGAAAATCAATTGCGGGAAATTGCTGAAGCCGGGAACGGTCGTTACTATCATGCAAATACAGGGGTTGCCCAGTTAACAGCAGACTTGGCGCGGCTCGAAAAACAGAAATTCAGGATCCGTTCGGATGGCGAATATCAGGAACGATTTCAATTATTTGTCTTTGGGGCGTTAATCCTGCTTATCTGTGAAAGATGGCTATCAGTCACAAGAGGGTCTGTTAAACGAAAACCTCTTAACTGACCCTTGAAAGGGGTGCGTAGCGACCCGATCTGATAACCCTTAAGCTTTTTTGAGCGTTAATCCCCCTGGACGGAAACGCATTAAGAGAATAAGGATGATCCCAAAGATAAGATAGCGGGCATTGCCAAATTGATATGGAATAATGAAGCCCGGTCTCAGAATCTCACCCAATGATCCAAGAATCGCTGCGCCTATCATTGCGCCCCTTATACTTCCCATCCCTCCGAGGACGACCATACAGAGAATGAAAATCGACTCCCAAAATTCAAAGAATGGCGCACTGATATTAACTTGGAATTGTGCGACGAATGCCCCACCTAAAGCACCGATCGCTGCACTCACTGTAAATGCCAATGCTTTATAACGACTCACATCAATTCCCATACTTTCTGCTGCTTGTTCATCTTCACGAATCGCGACCCATGCCCTTCCGACGCGAGAATGCTGGAGTCGATAGGTGATAAAGATGACCAGAGTCAACAGGATGAGAATATGGTAGTAATTGTGCCAATTCTGATTGAACACGACTCCAAAAATGGCAGGCGGCGGAATGTCCCGAACCAGTCCGTTCGGACCGCCAATGAGCCACTCTTCGTTTTTCACGACACGAAAAAGCAATTCAGCAAATCCGAAGGTGACGATTGCGAAATAATCACCAGTGAGCCGCAACGTGGGGGCTCCGCGCAACAATCCCCACAAAGCCCCATTGACTATAGCGAGGGGCAGTGCAATCCAGTAAGTCATCCCAAGTCGCGCCATTAAGAGGCCTGCTGTATAGCCACCGATCAGGTAAAATCCGACATAGCCGAGATCGAGTTGCCCTGTGAACCCACACACAATGTTTAATCCAATTGCAAGGAGCATGTAGAGATAGGCGCGGACAATAATCCGCAACATGTAATCTCCACTTGGCAAACCCAGGTAAATATCGTAACCTGACAAGAAAAGGGATATGGCATCTATACCATACATTAAGAGCGGTAGAAAACAGACGAATAAGCCAAAGATGATATTTTTCGGTGTCAGTTTATTTTTCATGCTACGCGCGTTTTCCTGTTGATTTTCCGAGTAAACCGGAAGGACGAACAACAATGACTGCAATCATGAGGATGTAAGCAATGGCTAATCGGTATCCTGAGGAAATGTATCCGGCCCCAAACACTTCGGCTACACCTATGATGAGTCCTCCGAGCATTGCTCCGGTGACATTCCCTATTCCACCGAGGACAGCCGCGGCAAACGCTGCGACCCCTTTATAGTATCCCATCGTCGGCGTAACACTTTCGCTGAGGCCTACCATTATACCCGCTACCGCTCCCAAAGCAGAACCGATAGCAAATGTTATAGCAATCACTCGATTGGTTTTAATTCCCATCAGATTTGCAGCAACCTGGTTTTGGGCACATGCTCGCATCGCTCTACCAATTTTGGTTAGGTGAATCAATCTATTCAGGGCAATCATTAAAATAAGTGCCAATAGGATGATAAACACGTCTCGATACGGTAGGGCTGCACCGCCGGGGAGTGAAATTGCATTTTGACCTTGGAAGATTGTTGGAAGAATTTCAGCGGGAAATTGACGAGGTCGAGCCGACCAGATCATCCGAGCAAGGTTTTGCAGGGCAAGGGACATCCCTATTGCTGTAATCAACGCTGATAGACGCGGGGCGTTCCGCAGGGGACGATAGGCTACCAAGTCCATCAGCACGCCTAATATTGCACAGAGAACCATACTCAGCGGCAACGCTATCCAAAACGGTATACCGAAGACTGTTATCAGCATGAGTGCGATGTAGGCACCGAACATGAAAATTTCGCCATGTGCGAAGTTTATCAGTTGAATAATGCCGTAAACCATCGTGTAGCCAACAGCGATGAGCGCATAGATGCCTCCGAGCACTAATCCGTTAATAATTTGTTCCAAAAATTGGGCCATATTTTTCTTCTTCCGGTATTGAGGCTATAGAAAGTCTCTGGTTTCTCTATCTGTATATTGCTGTAAGAAGAAAGTCCGTTTTAAAATCACTCTAATTCAAGGAGTTGTTGCTCGGCTGCAACAAATTGACCGTCTGTCACACTTTTCACGTAAGCTGGTTTATTAACCGTATCACCATTCCTATCAAAATAGGTTAACCCTGTAACACCTTTGTAGCCTTCTTCCGGGGTATCCAAGGATGCCAAATGGTCACGGATAGCCTTCCGGTTATCCGCAACGGATGCCTCTGGATTATAGGTTTTTGCCAAGGCATCTGCAATCATTCCAACAGCATCATACGTCAATGCCGCCCACGTATCGGGAGTCGCACCATGAAGTGCTTCAAAATTGGCTGCCATCTGTTGGGCATCCTCTCCCGCTGCACCGAAGGTAAAAGGCGTTGTTAGGTAAGTGCCTTCTGCAGCGGAACCTGCGATCGTGAGAAAATCGGGGGAATCCACACCATCCGCGCCGAAAAACTGTGCTGTGATTCCAGCTTCACGTCCCTGTTTGACGATCAAGCCAGCTTCTTGATAGAGGCCAGAGATAAAAATAGCATCGGGATTTTTGGCTTTGATACTGGTGAGTTGTGCTTTAAAGTTCGTGCTATCCCGCTCATACGCTTCATCGGCAACGAGGTTCAGCCCAACTTTTTCGGCTTCCGCGACGAATGCGTTTCTTAAACCTCGCCCATAGTCATCATTATCAAAAAAGACAGCAACAGATTGGAGGTCTGTCAGGACCTCGTCAATATATCGAGCAATGAATTTCCCTTGGAAATCGTCCCGATACAAGTTTCGGAATGTCCAATCGCTTCCTTCACAAACAGTCACATTCGTGGAACCGGGCGATAGTTCGACAATACCGGCGCGTTGGTAAATTGGTTTACCTGCCAATGAACAGGAACTGTTAAAGTGTCCAACGACTGCGAGGATTTGCAAATTACTGGCGATCCGTTCTGCTACAAGGCTTGCCTCGGCATCTTTACCGGCATCATCTTCAAAAATTAGTGTCAACTTCATGCCGTTGATCCCGCCGGCTTCATTGATCTCTTTTTCCCGGAGTTCAGCACCGCGTTTAATCATTTCGCCAAATGCTGCCGCGTTCCCTGTGAAGGGTGCTGCTACAGCGACTTTAAGCTCTTTCTGTTGGTCTTGGCACCCCGAAGCAGATATAAGCCCTACTATCAATAATATAATAAGCCAATTCTTCATTTTACTATGTACTCCCTTCATTAATAATAGCAAATCCTGCGTTGCTAACCTGTATTCAACCCTTAAGGTTATCGTTATTTTACGGCAGGACCTGCCTAAAGTCAATTTTAAATTCCAATTTATCCTCTTTACCGTCTGGATGGACAATCCGAACTTGAGGGACAACAATTCGAATATCTGTGGCGGCACTCTCAAGCCGATCGAAAATTAAGAAACCGCCCCGTTTCGCGCCAGAGAACAACTTCGCCCCTTCAAAGATGTGGTCCTCTATCACAATTCGTCCCAACTCCAGTGCCTCGGCATCTATGTAAGACCGATAGTACCCATAGTCAGGATAGTAGCCGTAGGTGCTGGGTAACCCAGCCCGTACAGGCATGTAAGGATAACCCGCTTCCCAAGTGTCATGCTGCGAAAGATCCACATTATCATAGAGTGCGTCGAAATAATCGTTGGATAGATTGGCGTATTGCCCGCCGTTTTCATCAATGAGGATGGCTGCGGCGTCAACCAGAACGCGTCGGTTTTCTCGATTATGGACTGTAATATCGAACACTGTGTAGATAGGCTCAACGGCACCGTTCTTCTGAACTAAGAGATACGGATTCACTCTCGAATCTTCGGTGAGTGCGAACAGTTCTACTTCATCAAACGGTTTAATCGTAACGGCAACCCCTTTTTTTTCCACAGTTGCCGCCCCTGTCTCCAGATTGATATGTGCGTTAAAGCGTCCGGCGATGGGTTCCATATAGACATCAACTGAGGGGTGCGGCGGGACAGCACATCCTACTAATAATGTTCCTATTAAGAGAAACATGCCGATTCCGCCTATACTCTGATACCGGAACTGGATGCGATCTTTCGGACGATTCATCAGTCTCACCCTCCTTTGTGATTATATTTTACGTCGCGTGTGTTTTCTTGTCAAACCTTTTAATTTTATCTTTTAATTTTACCTTGCGGTTAAACAACATAGGTGTTATCCTTCACGTGCCTTTCTCAAATCCGCCTGCGTGTCTTTGCTTGGGGTTTTTGATAGGGGTCTTTGCTTGGGCATTTCTGCGTATTTCTGCGTATTTCTGCGTATTGTTGCAGGCTACAGGTTTGGTATGATGTTTAAAAAAACAAATGGTTCTTCTAAAATTCCCATTGCAGTAGCGGGACGCGCTGATGCCAAACCAGCATTCCCATCGCTGTTCCAATTGCTGCCCCGGCTATCACATCTGACGTGTAATGTCGTCCGAGATAGATACGCGAAAAACCGACGAGTCCTGCTCCAACATAGAGCGGAATCCGCCATTTCGGATACCGACACCCTAAAATCGTTGCTGAACTGAACGCTAAGGATGTATGTCCAGACGGAAAAGCTGGATTCCCCAAGCTCTCATCAAGGGGACGTTTCCGACCAATCAACCTCTTCATACCAAACGTTACCAACCCAGTCCCGAGGAACGCGGAAGATAAAAGCCTGCCAGTTTCCTGATGTGCTTCATCACCGTATGCCATGAGGAGAACAGAAAGCCCCATAACTGCCCGATAATGCCCAAATTCTGTTATCCCTTCCATGAGTGTCCACGTCGGTTGCTGACGGGGTGGGGCATCATAGATACGATCAAAGAGGGTCTCATCCCATCTCGATAGAAAGTTCTCGGCATTTGCTTCGGATCCTGTTATAATAGTGCAGAGAACCAGTGCACAGAAAAGCCATGATTTCAGAGATTTGACTAAGATATAACTTGCACACCTATACTGCGTCATGAAACTGGATTCCGTCTATTTTGTTACATTCGTATAATTTTTAAGTGGCATGCGCGTTCGGGTTACAACACCAAAATGGAGATAAAAAGATGCGAATACGCAATGCCGTGGTTGAATATGACCTAGAAGAGGCGGCGGCACTGCTGGATATTTCACCCGCAGACCTGAAACAGGCGGCCAGTGCTGGACATCTCCAATATTACTACCGACTCGGTGAAGATGGCTATCGGTTCCATGAGGCGAGTCTCCGCGCCAATCAAGATTTGCTTTCGCAGGAAGACTATCTCGCTAAAGTGCTACGCACGTGTTCACCTTCAGAGACGAACACGGAGTCTGATGCATCGGAATCAGATCCCCCGTCCACGCCCTCCGATCCATAACCCGTTCCTGCATTTCCAATTTAATCGGTCAATTTTCCAAGGGTCCTTTGCGCTTCAAGGCTTGTGCAAATTGAGTAGACGCGCTGCGGAAGCGCGCCTGGGGGAAAAGTGATTTAAGCCCTTATCCGTTTTGTTAGTTTGCTTTAAGCCGTCCCCAAGTGGTTGCGAGTTTACCGCGCGCTTCCACAGCAAGAAACGCCTCAACACCGTCGTTCATAATGGCATTGACTTCTTCCTCTGTCAAACCCCGTTTCCAGACGTTGAAATCGTCCATCAGTCCGGCGAAGGGACGGTTGTTGTCAATGTTATAACCGACGCGTGCCCCGTTGTCCCAATCTCCTGCGATAGGCGTGCCGACGCGTGCTTTTTCTTCACCGACATTTCTTCCATTGATGTAAAGGATGGCTTTCCCATCGGCGCGACTGAACGTGCCAGCGTAATGCTGCCATTCATTCGCCTTGTTATCCCCGGCGCGAATGTCAAAGATAGTCGCTCCACCGGGACTCCGATTGAGCCAGCGAAATTTGCCGCTGCCGCGTGCCTCTGGATGGACGAGCCATGTATTATCACCTGCACGTGCGTTAAAAACCGCCATATCTGCGACGGCTTCGACGTTGATCCATGCCACAATACTCATACCTTCAGTCGGAATATCTTCAGGCTTGATATTGGGTCCATCTAAGTCGAGGAAACTTCCGGTTACGAAGTGGGCGGCTTTGCCGAATTTCCCGTCATTGGATTGTGTGACCTTTCCGTTAATTGCGCCATCGTAGCCACGACCAGATTTTTCAACGACGGTATCCCCTTTAAAGTCTTCATAATCGAAGTAAAGCACCAAATCCGGGTCTAAAACATCCGCTGCAAAAGCTGCCAAAGGGGTTACATAGAAAGTCGCTATCAGGAGTAGGCACACCAGATAAGGGATTAGTTTACAATCCATCATTGTAAATTTTAGGTTCTGTTTCATTTTTTTCAGGTCCTCCTTGAGATGAACCATTCTTTCACTTTTTTACAAACGAATCATTTACCTTAAAGTATACCACGTTTCCATTCGGGTCTGCAACCAAAACCAAAAAAATCTTGATTTTAACTTCGGTTTGCGTTAAACTGACTTGAGGAACAAATAGGAAAAAGTGTCAAAAATAAAATATTATGAGGGAACGTAAGGTTGCAAAGTGTAGGAATTATTCCAGCACGCTATGCCTCAAGCCGTTTTGAAGGCAAACCGTTGGCGGATCTGCTCGGGAAGCCGATGGTGCAGCATGTTTACGAAAGTGCGTGCCGCGCAAAAACGTTAGATGAAGTTATTGTCGCCACAGATGACCAACGGATTTATGATGCCGTGACCCACTTCGGCGGCAATGTGGAGATGACGGGGCAATGTGCAACGGGTACCGAACGCGTAGCTGTGGTTGCAGAACGTTTGACGTGTGATATTGTTGCCAATATCCAAGGAGATGAACCGTTGCTTGAACCTGCCCAGATAGACCTGATGCTGCAGCCTTTCATTGACAGACCGGAGATTCAAGTTTGCACGTTAAAACAGCGGGTTGAAACTGCTGTCGACTATCAAGACGTTAACGTTGTTAAAGTCGTTACGGATCTTCAGGGCGATGCGTTGTATTTTTCACGTGCGTCCGTGCCCGGTCAGGTCAATGAAACAGCGTTACATAAATCCCCAGTGTATCGACATGTAGGCTTGTACGCTTATCGTCGCGAGCAGCTTCTGGCGTTCACGAGGTGGAGCAGCACGCCTTACGAACTCGCGGAGGGATTAGAGCAATTGCGTTTTTTAGAGCACGGTGTCCCCATTCATGTTGTCGAAACGGATACGCCACTCATCGGAGTCGATGTTCCTGCCGACTTGGAGCGGGTGAAACAAATTTTGGAGGCTTTATAAGGAAATTTCCATGACAAAATATATTTTTGTAACGGGCGGAGTTATCTCAGGTATCGGTAAAGGGATCACAACCGCGTCTCTTGGCAGACTCCTCATCAACCGCGGGTTTAAGGTGATTGTCGTCAAGATTGATCCATATCTCAACGTAGATGCGGGGGTGATGAATCCGTTCCAACATGGCGAGGTTTTCGTTACCCACGATGGCGCAGAAACCGATCTGGACATAGGTAACTATGAGCGATTTCTCGGCATCGACTTGAATAAGTATTCCAACTTTACTACCGGTTCCGTCTATAGTGAAGTGATCGCAAAAGAACGGCGGGGGGACTACCTCGGTGAAACCGTGCAACTGATCCCACATATTACCGATGAAATCAAACGCCGTATCTATCAGATTGGGAAGGATAACGAAGCGGAAATCGTCATTACAGAGATAGGTGGAACGATTGGTGATTTTGAAATGCCGCCTTTTGTTGAAGCGATCCGTCAGATGGCAGTTGAGGTAGGACGTGAGAATACACTGTTTCTCCATGTCTCTCTCATCTATACCTTACCGAATGGCGAAAGCAAGAGCAAACCGACCCAGCACAGTATTCGCAAACTTCAAGAGTTGGGGGTCCAGCCGGATCTCTTGTTATGTCGGACCAGCCAGTCGCTGGATGAGGCATTTCGACAGAAAATTGCGCTCCTCTGTGGTATTAACGAAAACTATATTTTTGAAGGATTGGACACAAAATGTGTAGATGAAATCCCGCTCAATTTTGAACGACAAGGCATGGGACATCTCGTTTTGAAAAGACTTGGGCTCGAAGCACGCCCACCGATGGATGCTGAATGGGTCGCCATGGTTGAAAAACTCAAAAATCCGAATCAGAAAGCCCGAGTCGCCATTGTTGGAAAATACACAACCGGCAGCGATGCCTATATCAGTGTCCAAGAGGCACTCAAGCATGGTGGAATTGCTAACGAAGCCTCCGTTGAAATTGCGTGGATAGAAGCTGAATCGCTCACAGAACAGCCAGACCTTGATAGTGTTTTTCAGAACGCCGACGGGATCCTGGTTCCAGGCGGATTCGGCTATCGCGGGATTGAAGGGATGTTGGTAGCCGCAAGATACGCCCGTGAAAATAAGATACCATATTTGGGATTGTGCCTTGGCATGCAGTGTCTGGTGATTGAGTTTGCTCGACACGTTACGAAACTAAAAAACGCAAACAGCACGGAAGTAAATGAAGAAACGCCTTATCCGGTTATAGATTTAATGCATGACCAGCGCGCGGTTGCTGACCTCGGTGCAACAATGCGACTTGGACATTATCCGTGCGTCCTCAAAGAGAATACCAACAGTTATGCCGCTTATCAACAACCCATCATTGTAGAACGGCACCGTCATCGCTATGAATTGAACAACCAATACCGATCACAATTAGAATCCGCAGGGCTCTGTTTCAGCGGCCTGTCGCCGGATGAGAGCCTCGTCGAAATTGCTGAGGTGACCGAGCATCCATGGATGGTAGGTTCGCAGTTCCACCCCGAATTTCAATCGAAACCACTCGCGCCGCATCCACTCTTCCGAGATTTTATCGCGGCGGTACTCTTCCACCAATGCAACGCCAATCACGCTGACAAGGAACAGGAACGATGAAGAATACTGCGACAGTGCGCACCCGGGCTTGGTACGGAGATGCAGAACTAACGCTGAATTTTCCGACCGGTTGGGAAGTAGAGGTATTGGGTCCGAAAGATGCACCTGCGCTTTCTGATGCCCAAATTGAACGCGCATTCGCCGAACCAATCGGCACCCCTCGGATTTCGGCGTTGGCAAAAGGTAAGAAGAGTGCTGCTATTATTGTGGATGACCTGAGTCGTCCAACCCCGGCTGCACAAGTTATTCCATTTATTTTACGCGAGTTAACCGAGGCGGGTGTTCCGAAATCTGAAATTCGGTTTGTTGCTGGCATCGGTGCCCACCGACCTCTCACCGATGAAGATATAGTGAAAAAGGTTGGGGCAGATATTGCTGCTGCATACGAGGTAACCAATCATAACTTTATGAGTGGGGACCTCCGTGCATTTGGCAACCTTGAGAACGGCATGCCGGTGTATCTGAATCGGACCGTCGCGGACGCGGATTTTAAAATTTGTCTCGGTGGCATCTATCCCCACAGTTCCGTTGGCTTTAGCGGCGGCGCGAAACTCATTGTCCCCGGTATCGCAGGTTTTACCACAATGTTCTATTTCCATACTTTTCCACCGGGGCGCGGACCCGCTGTGATTGAGGGACAGAGTGATGAGCCGGATCGTCGCGACAGTGCCGAACTGGCAGCAGGTGTTCTCGGTCTTGATATGATCGCCAACGTTGTGCTTAATAGCCGTCGTGAAATCTGTGGACTGTTTGTCGGTGATTTTATTAAGGCGCATCGTAAAGGTGCGCATTTCGCGATGGATACCTATGAGACAGTCATACCAGAAACAACTCGAAAAGAAACAGATCTGGTGGTGATTAATTGCTATCCCCTCGATGCTGATGCGATTCAACTTGATAAGGCATTGGCGGCTTTAAGCTATTTTGAAAACGCTTACACGATAGCACTCTATCCCGCGAGCGATAGCAGCTGCTACCACGGGTTGTTCGACCGAATCGATTACGCACGCTATCTGCGACAACGAGCGGCACAGACGCCACCGGAAGCCCCTCCGCAGCCGATCGGACGGCGTGGGCAACTCCATGTTTGGTCTGAGCATTTTTTGGCGGACGACTTCTACAAAGAGTATCCAGCATCCCTTCTTTTCCGGGATATTGAAGGACTGATTCAATTGTTCGCGGAGAAACTTCCGACACACGCCAGAGTTGCTATTTTATCTGTAGGCGGAATACAGGTCCTCACGTAAACGCTCCGCGGTAAAGTCCTTGGCTTATTATCTGTTCGGCTATGAGAGATAGCGATATTAAACCCCTTGTAACAGCACGAATGTTCCTGTAACTGGACAGGATACATCTTCTCTTTTATGCATTTTGTGATCCACAAATGGAGGGCAACTATGAACAACACTGCTACAGTATACTCCCGTGCTTGGTACGGAGACGAGGAACTGACGCTGAATTTTCCGACCGGCTGGGAAGTAGAAACGTTGGGTCCGAAAGATGCCCCTGCACTTTCTGATACCCAAATTGAACGTGCATTTGCCGAACCGATCGGCACCCCCCAAATTTCGGAATTGTCAAAAGGTAAGAAGAGTGCTGCTATTATCGTAGATGACTTGAGCCGTCCGACGCCTGCTGCGAGCGTTATTCCGTTTCTCCTACGTGAGTTAACTGCGGCAGGTGTCCCGAAATCTGAGATACGATTTGTTGTCGGTGGCGGTTCACACCGTCCACTCACTGATGAAGAGGTTGCAAAAAAGATCGGAGCGGATATTGCGGCTGAATATGAAGCGACAAGCCACGACTTTATGAGTGGGGATCTACGTGCCTTGGGAAACCTTGATAACGGTATGCCGATCTATCTGAATCGTGTTGTTGCAGATGCGGATTTCAAGATTTGTTTGGGCGGCATCTATCCACACGGTTCCGTCGGTTTCGGCGGTGGTGCGAAGTTAGTTGTCCCGGGGATTGCTGGTTTCGCGACGATGTTCTATTTCCATACCTTTTCGCCGGGACGTGGGCACGCTGTGATTGAAAGAAGAGGGAGCGAGCCGGATCATCGCGATTTCTCCGAAGCCGTGGCGGGTGTTCTCGGTCTTGACGTTATCGCTAACGTTGTGCTCAATAGCCGTCGGGAAATTTGTGGGCTGTTCGTGGGTGATTTTGTGCAGGCACACCGCAAGGGAGCATACTTCGCTTTGGACACCTACGGCACAGAGATACCGGAGGCAAGCCGAAAAGAGACCGATCTGGTCGTGCTTAACTGCTATCCGCTTGACAGCGACCCGATTCAAACGGGTAAGGCGATGTGGGCACTCTCGCATTTTGAGAAGGCACACAGCATGGCACTCAATCCGGCGAGTGATGGCATCTGTTACCACGGTTTATTTGAACAGATTGATTATACCCGCTTCCTACAGCAGCAGGCGGAACGGGCAGCGTCTGAACTACCAGCCCCACAACTCGGCACTCAAGAGCAGCTACACGTCTGGTCGGAACACTTCTTGGTAGACGATTTTTACAAGAAGCATCCGGGCGCGCTCCTTTTCCGAGATCTGGAGCAGTTGATTGCTTTGTTTGCAGAAAGACTCCCCGCACAAGCGAAGGTTGCTGTCCTGCCAGCCGCTGGCATCCAAGTACTCGCAAATGAATCATAAATTAAAATCCTCCCTCCAGAATATTAATACGTTCTTGGGTAAAATTGAAACCGGTTTGCTGTGTCTTATTATCGCGATGATGTTAGGACTCGCGATTCTCAAAATCGTCATGCGTTACGTGTTCAGTGCAAGTCTATTGTGGAGCGATATAATGCTTCAGCATTTAACGCTTTGGCTATGCCTTTTAGGGGCTGCCCTGGCTACTTGCGAAAGAAGGCACATCAGCATTGATGTCCTCAGTCGGATACTCCCCGAAAGAATCACGCGCTGGAGCAATTTTATTATCGATTGCCTCGCTTTGATTGTCGTTGGAATTCTGGCATATTACGGCTTTAGCTTTTTACATGATGAGCAATTGAGCGAGGCTGTATTAATTGGAAGTGTTCCGTTGTGGTGGGCGAAAGCTATTATTCCGTATGGTTTTGTCCTCATCGGCATCCATCTCTTCCTCCAAATTGGCATCCACTTAATGGGTGATGAACGGACACCAAACCCTGTCGAAGGAGAATCGGATTAATGGGATTAATAATCGGCATTGGATTGGTTGGGTTCGCGCTTTTCGGGGGTGCACTTTTTGTGTTACTGGGTGGTGCTTCGATTATCGGATACGCGACAGCAGGCGAACCGATTTCAACAATTCTGATCGATTTCAACCGGCTCACACGGAATTCAACGATACTCATTATCCCGCTCTTCACTTTCGCGGGATATATAGTCGCTGAAGGGAAGGCACCCCAAAGATTGGTTGCGTTTGCGCGCGCGAGTGTGGGTTGGTTACCGGGTGGTATTGCTGTCGTCGTGCTCTTTACCTGTGCGTTCTTTACAACTTTCACCGGGGCATCGGGCATAACGATTATTGCCCTGGGTGGATTGCTCTATCCGATTCTACGACAGACGTATAATGAAAGATTTTCACTGGGCTTGGTGACGGCTTCTGGGAGTATCGGGTTATTGTTCCCTCCGAGTGTCCCCCTTATCCTGTACGCGATTATCGCCCAAGTGCGTATCGACAGGATGTTCCTTGCAGGTATCCTTCCCGGGATTCTGATTCTCGCCATACTGAGCTTCTATAGTTGCGGGTGGAGTCTCTTCAAACGGACAGAGACAACTCCGTTTGATTGGCGAGTTTTCCTGCGAACGCTCTGGGAAGCGAAGTGGGAGATGCTGCTGCCGTTTATTGTGTTAGGAGGCATCCTATCCGGTATCGTTACACTGGACGAAGCGGCGGCATTAACAGCCCTCTATGCCTGTATCGTAGAGATTGGTATCCACCGTTCTATTTCGTTGCGAGTGTTGCCACGTATCGTCAAGGAAAGCACAGTGCTTGTAGGCGCGATCCTCATTATTCTCGGTGTCGCTTTAGGGTTGACAAACTACCTGATCACGCTTGATGTGCCTATGACTGTCCTTGATTGGATTCAGTCAACAACGGAAAGCCGTGTCATCACGCTGATTGGGCTGAATATATTCCTACTGATTGTTGGGTGTCTGATGGACATCTTTTCAGCGGTGATTATCGTTGTGCCGTTGCTGCTCCCTATCGCTGAGGAATTTGGAATTGATAAGGCGCATCTCGGTATTATTGTCTTAACGAACCTTGAAATCGGTTATTTGACCCCGCCGGTAGGAATGAATCTGTTCATCTCAAGCATGAAGTTTGATCGATCCGTCTTGCTGCTGTATCGCTCTGTGCTATTGTTTATTGCGTTGTTGATGATAGCACTTGTGTTGGTGACGTATGTCCCGGAGTTGAGCCTCTGGCTACCGCGGGCGCTTGGAAAAACACCGCAACCACTTTTCTGAGTCCAATAGCGTCTTGTCTTAAAATAACGCGAGTTGCTGTCTATCTATAGACGTAGCACCCCTACAGGTGCGATCACTCAAATACATCGCTTTCTATAGACATAGCACCCCTACGGGGTGGGGAAAGAGACTAAAAAACCCTTCTGGAAGGCACAACATCTGTTAGGAATAACTTGGGTTAAAATAAATAAGTCTAGCGATAGAATCACCAGACTTATCTATATATGCTTTGATGACATAGGCATGAACATGAATATTCAAGCGTAGGGCTGATTCAGCTGCACTATTATTGTCTTGTTTTCAGTTCACCCCATGTAACAGCGAGTTTTCCCGCCGCTTCAACGTCCAGACTGACCTCCATCATTTCTTGTATCTCTGCTTCCTCAAGGGCGCGCTGCCAAAAAGAGATTTCATCAATGACCCCTTCTGCGCCGTTTTTGAAAGGGATATACGGAATTGTTTCCCACCCGAATCTCGGTTTTTCGTGAAGTGCGGGGAAACCGCCAGTGATTTTCTTGCCACTGGTTGCGGCTTCTTTACCGTCAATGTATAGGAACGGGTTTCCACCATCGAAATCCCACGTCGCGGCGACATGAAACCATTTATCTTTTGTTATGATTCCTGCCGGATCAAATTCAACATCCTGCCAATCGGCATCGTCCGCTGCCTCAAAATAGAAACCGAAGTCTTCGGGGTTGATGTCGGCGTGATTCGCACCCTTGGAGACGAAGAAGTAGATGGGACCCAAACTGGCATCAAAAATCCGGTAATCGTCGCCATCCTTGCCGTTCCAATCGGGTTTGAACCAGAACAGCAGACTGCCCGCCTCAGCGATAACGTCGGGAACTTCCATGTAAGTTTCTGCGCCTTTGAGGGAGATTCCGGCTTGGTATTTTCCGTCGCCAACCCATTTGGCATTCCCATGGAAAGTGCCGTCATTCCCGTTTCCGGTGCCGTCAACTGCTTTGTTTCCACTGCCCTCGCCGATCCACATAAGTAAATCTTTATCGTCAGGGATTCCAGCAAACACAGACCCCACGACAAATACACTCATAAGCAAAAATAGGTAAACCAGTCTCACAACTCTTAACCTCCCATTATTTTAATATTGAGAGGATTTTAGCAGAAATTATAAATTAAGTCAACCCCTTTTCTGCGTCGGCATGGTTTCTTTTTTCGCAGATGCCTCTGGCGCGGCCTTCCGCGTTGCTTTCACAGTCGATGCCGCGTTTAGGAGCCGTTTCGGAACGGATTGGGGTTGTGGTGATGCTGGACTCACTTTCGGACGGGGCCGAAACTGTGGCATCGGTCCCGGTGGTTCGTAACTGGTGTGTATTGGGCGTTGCCCTATTGAATGCCCAATGACATGTTCCCTGGTTTCAATAGGTTGTTCTTTCATACAATCATATCTCCCATCTGTTGGTTTAACTTTTCCTGAACCTTCTGGCGGTGTCTACGCGTTAAAAGAAAATCGTCCTTTAGCATTTGCGAGCCCACCAATAACCATTCTCGATACTGTTCAAATGTGACTTTAAACTGCTCTAACGGGAAGTCAGGATTGGCTTCCATTTCATAGATAAACCGTTCCATATTGAGGCGCAAACTTTTGAAATACTGTTCATTGTGACTCAAATCTGCGACGCGGTCCGAAATCTTAAGAATGACATGCAGCAGTGCTAAAAATGCGGCACAGCCTGCGATGGGTAGCCATGTTATTTTTCCTGCTGGTGTGCCCCATGCCATCCATCCGACCATGACTGAGGCGATAGTGGCGATCGTCACGATGCTTTTGATGACTCCATCTACGGGTTTCCACCTTTGAAGTGCGGAGGTCATAAGGCTTTCGGCGTAAGCGACGCGGTAGAAGGTTTCAAGTGCTGTCTGCCAGAGAAGGTCTTTCTGATAATCCACAGCTGTTCTATCCATTATATGGATCTCCTTTTGGGAATGCATTCCGTTACAAGTAAGTAGTAGGTACCTTCGTGTGTAATCACACAGATTTAATCTGTTCAGGACTTACACAAATTGCATAAAAAAGCGATATATTTCACTCAAAAAGGCGTTATTTCAGTGATTTAACCCCCTGAATCCCCCTTATCAGGGGGACTTTAAGAGGGAATGCGTAAGTCCTACTGTTATTAGGTAACGAAAGAATCAGGAATTCAGTAACAGACTTTTTAATTTCCTTGGGATGAAATGAAGTGAACCAGCATACTAACACGCTTCGCTATAGAAGGGTAACAAGACCGCACAGGAGACCAAGGGTTTCCTATGCTACAATTCGGCTTTCCCGTTAGAATCCTATTGAAAAGTTTTCAAGGAAAAATGGCATAAGCAGAGAATGGTTAGATACGGTGATGCTTTAGCAATTCCCAGTTGGGAACGAAACCGATCCCGGGTCGAGTCGGAACTGTGACATGTCCATCGGATTCTAAAACCATCGTTGGGAGAAACATTTCACCACGTAATGGATCAACAGCGGGTGGGTAATACTCTAACATCAAACCGTTATCTCGGCTTGCAGCGATATGGATTTGCAATTCTTGTGCGCCGTGGGGGGCAATCAATTTTTCGGCTGTCAATGCTTCCTCGACTACTTGCAACGCTGGCTCATAGCCAGGAAGGATAGCGACATCCAGATTGAAAACGTCCGCGCCTTCATAATCAATAAGTGTTTGAAAATAGTGTAACCCATATCCGTTTTCTCCAGTGGCAATTTGTATCCCATACTCTTGTGCTATTTCGCGGAGTGCCCTATGTCCTCTGTAGTCATGGCTATGGATCGGTTCTTCAAACCAGAAAACGTTGTTTGCTTGAAGGATCGGAAGGCACTCGGATGCCTTTTCAACCGACCATGCACAATTTGCGTCTACCATTAGGGTTGTATCGGAACCGATGGTTTCGCGGACTGCCTCAATCCGTTTGATGTCTGTCTCAAGTCCAGCCGCTGGATCTCCAATCTTCATCTTGACTGCAGTGGCATTGAATTCGTTTATGTTGCGTGTCATTTCCTCACGAAGTTCATCAAACCCCTTATCCCTACCGTAATAGCCACCGGCAATGTAGGTGCGGATGCGTTCTTGGGTGCCACCCAGCAGGGCGTGAACGGATTTTCCCTCTATCTTCCCGCGGATATCCCAACATGCTTGGTTTATCGCTGCCAAAACCTGCGTATGATAGCCGCCGGGTCCATAGATTTTGTAGTTCTCGGCTAACCGAGAGACGTAAGCGGTATCCGTTACATCACGTCCGATCAAAGCGGGGCGGAACAGATCTACATACATTGGAAACAGGTGGAGGGGACGCGTCGCGGCGGTGCCACCATTGAAGCCGTATCCAACGAATGCGTCACTTCCATTTCGGGAGGTAACTTTAACGAGATGGAGTCTACCTTTATCGTAGACGTGCATGCCGTTCCAAATCGGTGGCTTATCCCATTCGTAAAGTTCGCTTTCAATGGCGACGATTTTGAAAGAATGTGAATTCATTTTTTTTACAAAGGTTTCAATCCAATGTCTCGACCCATTCACTGAGGACTCGCGCCATCTCTACAAAGACATCCTCATCAGATTTACGGGAGCGTTTAAGCACTTTGAACCCGTGATCTGCTGTGTCTAATAGATGCAAAGTCGCCTTGTCCCCAAGGTTTTCGCAAACCGGTTCTAATAGGTCGAGTACCGCCAACTTATCGCGGGTGCCAGATAAAAATAGCATTGGCACAGTAACATCAGCAAGGTGATCGGCACGTTCTGTTCCCTCACGTCCAGAAGGATGCAGTGGGAACGCGAAGAATACGAGACCGCGGACGTGTTCGATGGGGGCTTCTGCCGCTGTAAGTGACGACATACGTCCGCTATAAGAATGTCCTCCAACAAGAATTGAGACATCACCTGCCGCCGCGTATGCAGCTGCGACTGCAGACCGCACGGTTGCCAGAGCCACGGCTTGCGCTTCTCTCCCACCGCCGCCACGTTCCATATAAGGAAATTGATAACGGAATGTAGCGATGCCTATATCTGCCAACCTGTCGGCAATCGTCTGGAGCGTTGAGTGCCGCATGTTTGTGCCTGCGCCATGTCCCAGAACGAGCAACCATTTGGCGTTGTCCGGACGTATGAGTATTGAGGACACCTCGCCTTTTTCTGGCGTTGCGATAAATTTCGATTCGATTGCTTCGTAACTCATTTTTTACACCTCGAAAAAAGTTGCGAAGTGTACTAAAATCTGTAAAGTTGTAAAGTTGGCAAGAGTTATTTGGCTGTGTTAAAAATCCCTTGTAAACTTTAGCACACTTGCAAACCCGTTAGTTAGTGATTAAGCTTTGCATTCGCAGAGGTGAAAATACCCAGGATCTCGCTGCATTCTTCGTACATCGGTTTTACAACCTCCCACTCCAGCATTTTGGCATCGACAATAACTTCAAGCCAGTATTGTGTCTCGGAGCATTCTCCCTCACAAATGTGCATTTTATTGCGGAAATCCCGGAGACTTCTCGCGCGATTCGCTTCCCGATAATTGGCACCAATAGAAGTACCAGAACCTGTTAATTGATCTCTAATTCGTCGCCCTTCTGGTGTATGCGGAACTTTTTTAGAGAGAAGAACAATATTTGCAGCGAACTTTTGCGTCCGTTTCTCTAACTGTTTCGCAAATTCTTTGTTGTTCATAAAATAAAGTGTGTAACATGTTCTACTAAAATGTGCTGAGATTTCTAAAAAGTTGTAAAGTTGGTAGGAGCTACTTGATTGCATCAAAAATCCCTGGCAAACCTTAGCACACTTGCAAACTTTAGCACACTTGCAAACTTTTCTTAATTAACCGATTAAGCACTGCTGCACGATGTCTCGATAGGTTGCTAACGCAGCAGTCTCCAGCCCTTTCACCTTTGCGAGATCATCCCATCGCCGTAAAGTGAGTGCGTCCTGAAAATGAGGGATCTGTTCAAAAGCGTTTCGCTCCTCGTCCGACATAATACCGCCCTGAAGTCTGAAACTCCTTTTTGATGCCTCGGATAACCCGTCATGGTAAGAGGCATCAGTTGTGCAGAGATACCTTTTTGCGGGAACATGCAGTCGGATCGGAGTTGTAACGGCTTCCGGGAAAAAGGGTTCCATATACTGCGCGCCGACCTCTTCGTGTGTCAGGTCGGTATCAAGGAAGGCTCTATCGGCATTGTGTTCATCTAAAATGATATGTCCGACATCGTGGAGTAATGCGCCTGTAATCAGCGTAACACTTGCGCCATTCTGTTGCGCGAGGGCAGCACATTGGAGAGCGTGTTCCAGTTGCGTTACGACTTCATCGTAGAACGACTGCCCACGTTTTTCGATATAACGAAACAGCACGGCAACCTTTTGCTCCGCTGTGCCGCTTGTCATTTCCTGCGCCAGACTTGGATCAATGTACTTTTCAATATCGCCGGAAAGCTGAGATTTTTTATCAAAAGTCATGATTCACGGATCTCCCTTGAAAATGTGCGATTTTGCTAATCTGTTTGTCTCGGTTTGAGCCATCTTTTGCGTATTGCGAGAAAGCTTGCCGCTTGTCTGCGTAATACTGTTCACGCCAGTCGCCTTGGGAATTGGCATTATAGGTGAGATAGATAATGCGTCTGGGTCGATCTGAACGGTTACTCGGGCTTTTGTGCGGAATGTAAGAACCGAAGAGAAGAATGTCGCCTGGAGCTGTTGGCACCGCGACCCACTTCATCGTTGCAGCGGTTTCGGGGGCAACACATCCCTTTTCGTCCAGTGCGATGAATCCTTCCTTGTGCCTACCCGGTGCGACGTAAAGACAACCGCTTTCGGAGGTTGCTGGGTCCACTGAAATCAGACACGTGATATGGTAGTTAATAAATTCGTAAGCGGGTGCGTCCTGATGGGCAGCGTAACCACCGCCCCCGGGATACTTGTAGTTAATTTTCTCCTTGTAGAGGACTGCGGGTTCATCCATCAACTCGGAAACGACATCCAATACTTTACCACGTGTCACAGTGGTTTTCATACCGATGTGATACGGCACGAAATTTTCTGAACGAGAGAGCCGCGGTCCGGCTGGCGTGGATTCGTAGTGATGCATCCACTTGTCGGGTGTCGATTTCCAGCCTGAAATTTCAGAGACCCAGTCCTGTAGATCGTTCACCTCTTCGGCAGAGAAAAAGCCGGGGATCTTGAGGTAACCCTTGTTTTTCCAGTCTCTACGAAACTCTGGATTCATGTAAGACATAATCCTCTTCCTTGGCGATAATGCTCTTGACTACAAGTGTAACGTATGCCGAATTTTTTGTCAAGTTTAGGAACTTGGGAACGGAAATAGGTAAGCAAATGCCCAGGCTATTGGGCGGAGTGTGAAGTTTTACCCAATGCGATTTATACCGGCGATCTCCTACAACGAACCCTGTTTCCTATCAGCCGTGCCTAAACTTGCCATCGGTATTTTCAATCGGAGTCCGAAATGGGTAAAACGTCACGATAGACGGGTTCCATCTTTTCTGAGTATGTTTCCCCTGTAATCCACATGACAGGACGGATATTTTTGCCATCCTTTTTAGGTATACGTTCCGCATTTGCCCCGATATAATGGGCAACATTACACCGTCGAAAGCGCAGACTGTGGTTATCCGTGCTTTTATGCAGGAGTTGATTGTTGAACCAAACGACCGCTCCAAGTGGTACTTCAACGGCAACACCATCTTCGTCGTTGGCATCGCGCGCTATCTTAAACTCATTCTGTTGTGAACCTTCCAAGTCCTCATGTTTAAGAATGCCATATTTGTGGCTACCGGGGATAACATATAGGCAACCGTTGTCTTTATCTGCTGTATCAATCGCTGTCCATGTTCCGACTGTCATTTCAGTTCTATACTGGTGGTTAAAATACCATTTATCTTGATGCCACGGGAACCCTAAACCGATCTTGGGTGCTTTCCAGATATACAGATTGTTAAGACCGAGGAGATCCGGACCGAGTAAATCCACAATTGGATCCGTTAGACGCCAGTCACGCACACGTGCAAGGAATTCAGGACAATAACAGCTCACATGATGGATTTTGTGCATCGCGTGGATACCAGAGGCTTCAACTTTTTCGTCTCTGACCAATGCGTTTTGATCGATATTCCCCCTCGGGAAAGGTCGTTTTCCGACAGCAATGTCGTCCGCGATTTGACGTAGCACGTCGTTTTCCTCTTTGGTGAAAACGTTGAATCGGACAAAGTATCCGTTTTCGTTCCAAGAAGATCGTTCTTCAGGTGTCAGTCTAAACTTTCGTTCCTCAGATGCTGTTTTTGTGCCCATTAATTCTCCTATTGATATAGTTCGGTCATTCCTTTGGGAACTTGTGCTTTTCTCTCCACCGTGGGTACTCATTTGCGAGGAGCCTGGTGGCCCAACCACCATAGTAGTCGTATCCACCGCGGCGTTCCTGCCCAATCTCGGATAACGAGTAGCGGACCACGGAGTCGCGGTCAAGAAAGATTGGACGGTTACTGCCGATCTCGTAGAAACGCGCCCAGAGCGGTCCCGCGTCGGGATCCGCTACGACCCGCTTATCATCCTTCCCCGCTGCGTCGGTGAACTCGTCAAAACGCATGCCGTGGATAGCGACGCTCCTGAACCACTCAATGGATCCTTCGACAGCGGCGATGATCGCTGGCGTGGGTTCTTCGACTGACATCAGGAATCGCACGATGCCGACGCTTTCAGCACCTGAGAGCGATGGTGGCTCATAGGAACGTGCCCATGCAGGCTCAAGCGTTTTCACGTCATGCTGCGCGCACCAAACGGTGAGTTTGCCATTCTGCTTGATTTGGGTGCGCAGGATGCAGTCAATGCCCTTGGTTACAGCAGCTTCAGCCTTAGGGCGGTACTCCGTTTTCAGGAATCGATAGTCGGAAGATTCAGAGACATCTCGGAGAAGTTCAAGAATGCGGACCATAACATTGTCATTGAATGTGATGTGACGATGGTAACTTTTGCTTAGCGGATAAAACTGCGGCCACCCGCCATTTGGGTATTGCGCTTCAAGGATATGAGAAAGACCTTTGAGAAATGCTTGTTGGTAGCGTGGCTCGTTTGTCGCACGAAACGCACGGGCAAGAAACCGCAGTTCGTTAGTGGTCGCACCGTTGTCAAACGTTGCGTGCAGATCCTCACTCTTACCATCAAACGGTTCAGATGCGGTGTCTCTATTTTTGGGCCAACCGCCGTGCGGTGTCTGCCACGTGAGGACGTTGTCGGCAATACGGCGACCTTCCGCGCTCTGGAACCATTCAACGGATTGCTTGGTATATCGAGAAGGAACGGTTGCATCGGAAGATGACAGAACTAAAAGAAGCAAGACATAGATGGTAGTCAGTCGTAGTTTCATGATAGTACTCTTTCGTTAGTAATCAATCGGATTATAGAATTGATATAACGTTCCATTGAACTTCATCTGCCATACCGGGATAGGTTTCACCCCGAATCCACATGGGAGGTCGTTTTTTATTTACAGCCTCCGGACGTGTCCATTCTGCTTTGGCACTGATATAATGTGCGATGTTTGCGCGTCTGAAACGCTCACTGTGGTTATCCGTACTTTTATGGAGGACTTGGCTGTTAAAATAGATGACCGCTCCAGCAGGGACTTCTACCGCAACACCATCTTCATCACGAGCGCCTTGCGCTTGTTTAAACTCTCCCTGTTGTGAACCTTCAAGCTCAATGTGCTCACGAACTCCATACTTATGACTGCCGGGGATAACGTATAGACATCCGTTGTCTTTATCTGCGTCATCAATAGCAGTCCATGTGGCGACTGTCGTCCCAGTCTTATACTGATGGTTAAAATACCATTTATCTTGGTGCCACGGAAAACCGAGACCAATTTTTGGCGGTTTCCAAATGTAAAGATTATTGAGACCGAGGAGATCTGGACCGAGTATGTCAACAACGGGATCAGTGAGCCGCGGATCACGGGTGCGTGCGAGAAATTCTGAACAATTACAGCTCACATATTGGATATTGTGCATCGCGTAGATCCCTTGTGCTTCGATTTTACCGTCTCTGACTAAAGCGTTTTGAAAGATATGATAGTCGGGGAAGGAGCGTTTTCGGATAGCAATGTCATCCGCAATTTGCGCTAAAACGTCGTTTTCTTTTTTTGTAAAAACGTCGTAACGGACAAAGTATCCGTTTTCGTCCCAAGAGGATCGTTCTTCAGGCGTTAGTTTAAACTTCCGTTCCTCGGCTGTTATTTTTGTATCCATTCATTCTCCTTTTAATATTCGTGTTTTTTTATTTTCTCTTTTTTTGCCTATTCATTATATACGACATATACGACCACATGTCTGCAGTTTTCTTTTTTGTTGCTGAGTTGCATACTCCATAAACTCTACTACTTAAGTATACAATAGGATTCTCTATGATTCAAACAATTTCTTCTCTGGTAATGTCCCTACGTAGGTGGTGTCATGAACAGACTCTCACCTCTGCTCTTGGTTCATAGATTACGCTCAACTGTGCGGTTTCTGATCCTCCGTAAGTCCAATTAAATCTGTCGGGTGAATGGTTTTTGACGACTTGGGATCGGTCAGGTTTGAGTATAACGATACTCCGGTTCTCATCAATGATCAGCACGTTTCGACTGAACCGTGTTTGGTGTGTGATGCCTTGAAAGATTCTGTTCACTTCCCTTGAAAATGGGGGTGTGTATGTGTTATTCTATTAGTCTATTTTAGTTTTATATAAGAAGTGGAAACTCACGTAAAAATGAGATTCATTTCTCTGGGAGATTGAACGACATGAAAATTATGTTGGTATTAGCAGGATTTGTGTTGATGATAGCCTGTCTTGTTATCAGCACGAGCGACATGGCACAGGCGGAGGAAGTCTTGGGAACAGGGACGGACTCACTGCTCGGAGGAGACCTCACCGACCCAGAAGACGATGGCGAGCCTGAAGCAGATAAAGGTTACAACGCCACTTTCTCAGCCAATGATGAACCCGGATTCGCGGGCGGAGAATTTGCGTTTAACGTCTTCGATAACCGCCTTGGTCCCAGCAATGACAAATGGTGCTGCGGACGTGGGGGCGGTATTCCGAAAGAAGGTCTACACGTGACAGCTGAGTTTGAGGAGCAGTACGCATTGACACACTTCACCGTATCTTCAGCGAACGATGTTCCTCCGAGGGACCCTACAGTGTGGGAGGTTCAGGGGTCGAACGACGGCAAGAAGTTTACGACCATCTATGCTCACGACGGGAAGAGTTTTTGGGATCAGCGACTGCAAGTCGTCCTTTTTGAGGCAGGGGAAGATTACGACGTTCAAAAAACCGGGTATAGTTTTTTTCGGCATGTTACTTTTGACACCGCATCGAACCCGGCTGGGGCGTACTTTCAAATTGGCGAGATTGAGTTCTTCGGCGATGATAGTTTTCCCGTAGACCCCAGAGCCAAGCTCGCAACCACATGGGGCAGCATCAAAAACGCCCGATAAGGGCAACTATCAGACATTTTCTAAATCGGCTTGAATCCAGTAATACCTTGGTTTGAGCCGTTTTTCATATCCGCTTGAAATCGCATGGACTCTACTGCGGAGAACCTTTATAGTAAGTTAAAAATCACTATTCTGAGGCGTGTAAGAGGTGTCTGTAGCTACGCAGAGGTAACTACAGACATTCACTACCTTAAATCGAGAAGTCGCCGACAAAGACGTTGTTCTCTGTGCCGCTCTGCTGCCACGTCACCGGGAGGTGGGCATCCTTATAGCGATAAACTTCGGATTTACCGACAATGGCGTTCTGAATCGTTGTCAGTGGTTTGTACCAGATCTGATGGGGCTGTGTGCAATCGGCACACGGATAACGATTGGCGGAAAGTTTGAGAACTTCACCAACGCTTATATCATATTTGGTGCCTTCCTTCGTGAATTCAACGGAAGCGGTTTGGGTTGCGACGACTTCACCCAAAACACCAGCATATTTCGTCGTGAGTAGGTCGCTGAGTGCGGCGCGCTGTTCTGCGGTAGTACTCGGATCCATGTATAACACGCTCTTACGGGTCTTGGTCTCAATTGCCAAATTGTTTTTCGCACTAATAACAGCGACGACTGTTAGGTTCTCCAGTGAAACATCGTTCCACGTTCCACTCTGGATGTTCCAGACGGCGGTTGCCTCTCTGCCACCTTCCACGAATTCGGAACCATAGTGGCATGCTCCGACATAGACACTCGCTGAACGGGCTTCAATGTATTCGCCTTGCACAGTCGGTGATTCGCTGGCAAAAGCGAAACCTGCTATGAAGGTCAGCGCGAGGACCGTCAAAACAAAGATATTTCTCATCTTAATTTCTCCATTTTTTTGAGATTCACCTTACTAAACGCAATAGTAACACTATACCATTTTAACCTTAACTCTTATTATACCTTAAATCAATTTAAAAAGCAACCTTTTCTGCTTTTTCTGTTATCTACCGGCACGCCCGAGAATCAATAGAGGTCGTGCTATCTTCCTGCTTCCGCTAACAGGCGATGGAGCGTTCCGCCTAAAATCTCCGCTTTGTCTGCCTCTGGGATAAATGGACAGTGCGTTCGGAACGCCTCAAGGGCGTGCTGATAGGTCATAAAGTTGCGAACAACTGGATAGTCGGACCCCCAACAGAGACGATCAGGCCCGAAGTGTTCATAGAGGGCACGCACAATCCAATGGGTATCCGATTGTGGATAATCCCATGAGACCTGCGAGACATAAGCGAAACCTGACATCTTGATGTGAATGTTCGGCACGTCCCCTGATGCAAGCACCTGCTTGAGCTGCGGATACGGAGGTTCCTCACCGGCGCGCGCACCGCCCATGTGATGGCACAGAAATGGCACAGTCGGGAACTGCGCCGCGAGTTTTCGGAGTGCCTCGTGCTGATGGCTTCCCATGGCGATGCTGGCGATGAGTCCGAGGTCGGCTGTCGTCTGGAAGAAACGTTGTCCCTCCGCTGAAAAGAACCAACTCCCATCGTCATCCCCCCTGAGGTAGTGCGTATAGCCTTTGAGGGAATACACTTCCGCTGCAGTTTTCAACCGATCGGCGGCACCATCCGTGTGATACGTCTCTGTCCATGAGCAATCCACATCAGCAAACTGGATGAGTCGCTCAGGGTAACGTTTGACACACGCTGCGACGTAATCGTTGTTTTCGGGGTTTCGATCGATGCGTGCGCAGATAAGCACGGCTTTATCGACATCGTGCAGATCCATTTCGTGGAGGAGTTGTTCAACTTTACCGCGACTTTCGTCATCAGGAACAGGGGGTTGATAGGGCCACCGGGGCCATGCGTGGGTATGGGAATCAATTATCATTTTTCTGGAGTCCTCTGTTCGGATACTACGGACTTACAATGTGCCGTTGTTTCAGGGCTTCTATTTCTCGCGATAGTTTTTCGATTTTTTTGCCTTGTTCTCGCTCGTTTTTCCCCCGCCATGCTATGATAATTTGTGGAATGACTACAGTTACAACGATGAGAATTATGAGCGCGGATACGAAGCCTACGACCAAGGTAAGCCGTTGGTCAACCCCTTCAAATTTGGTGTTAACGCCCTCAAATTTGAGGTCAACATATCCTTTCATATTCGACTCGGATTTCTCGATTTCTGATCTGAGCCGCTTTTCAGACTCAGCGATTTCTGCTCTGAGCCGCTCCTCGGATTCAGAAACCTCTTCTTTGACAATCAGACGGATCTTGTCAAGATCTTGAGACGTTAATTCACTAAAGGTAGGCGATATAATTACAAAAAACGCAGCAAAGAAAAATAAAGTATATTTCATAGTGCCTTCCTCCATTGTATAGTATAGCGTGTCCTGCAGCATTTGTCAATCTAACCTGAGCACTACGTCAAACCGAGCATCAGGGCACCCAACTCCTGTTTATTTGTTTCTGCAGGCTTCACAATACCAACAATTTTGCCATCGTACATCACTGCGATCCTGTCGCTCAAATGAAGGAGTTCATCCAATTCAGAGGAGACGAGTAAAACGGCTTTGGCGCGGTTCCGAGCATGAATAAGTCGTGTATGGACAAATTCCGCGGCATGGATGTCTAAACCTCGCGTTGGATGTGCCGCAATGATAACTTCGGGATGTGCCTCTAACTCGCGTGCGACGACGACTTTCTGTTGATTCCCGCCAGAGAGGGTTCGTATCGGATCCGCTATATCTCCAACACGAATTTGGTATTTATCAAGGGCATTCAGCGCATACCGTTGAATTGATTTTCGCTGCAGTAGTTCGTATCGGCAGAACCGACTGTGTTTATGATGCCTGATGATAAAGTTATCGTCAATTCGGTCGTTCAGACTAATGCCGTGTCGGTGTCTATCGGCGGGGATGTGAGCGATTCGTTCTCCGTTTAGCGTGAGTGTCCCACTATCTATCTGCCGTAATCCTGTCAGGACCTGAACGAGTTCTGACTGTCCGTTCCCTTCGACCCCTGCTATACCGACGATTTCACCGGGGAAGACTTCAAGGTTCACTTCGTTGAGATACCGTTTGCTGGATGCTTTATTTGTCACCACCTTTTTCCATGTGTGTCTTCTGTGGGTGTCAGAATCTCCTGAGAGCGTGACGTTTTCCAAACGGAGCAGAGGTGTTGTGCCTGTCGTCTGTTCTCGCGTCACAGACGTAGGGATAACGGGTTCACCGAGAATCATTTCTGCCAACACTGCAGCATCGGTGTCGTCGATCAAACAAGAAGCGACGGCTCTCCCGCGTCGCATTACTGTGACACGATCGGCGATTGCCATGACTTCATCGAGTTTATGTGTAATGATTATGAGGCTTTTTCCCTCGCTTTTGAGGCTACGCATACAATTAAAGAGTCCTTCAACCTCTTGGGGTGCAAGCACGGCTGTCGGTTCATCCATGATAAGGATGTCTGCCCCGTGGTAGAGGACTTTCAGGATTTCGGTGTGTTGTTGTGCCCCAATTGGGAGGGATTCGACAGGGGTGTTCAGTGGGACATCGAAACCGAGTTGTGCTGCGAGAGCAGCAATCTGTTCTCCTGCCTGTTGATAATCGAGAAGTGCACCGAATTTGCGAGGCTCTTTGGCAAGGACGATGTTTTGAAGTGCCGTGAAGACGGGAATCAGCGTAAAGTGTTGCTGGACCATCCCCAAACCGAGCTGCATTGCGCGTCGTGGTGAAGAGATAGCCACAGCACGTCCATCGACGAAAATCTCGCCTGTATCGGGTTGATACAACCCGTAGAGAATTTTCATCAGTGTAGACTTGCCTGCCCCGTTTTCACCAACAATGGCGTGGATCTCACCCCGATGGAGCGTGAAATCTACTGCGTCGTTTGCCTGTACTTGCCCAAAACGCTTGTTGATGCCATGCATCTCAATGATTGATGTACGCGCCATCTTTACTGCCGTTTGTGCGGAACGACGATATCGCCCGCGATAATTTTCGTCTTAAATGCCTCGACCTGTTCCAGAATCTCGTCCGAGAGGAGCGCGCGATTGACATCATCAATAATGTACTCGACACCGCCCTCTTTAAGCCCGTACTCTTTCAAACCGCCAGAGAAATTTCCTTCTTGGACACTCTTTATTGTCTCATAAACCGATATTTCCACACCCTTGATAACACTTGTGAGTACTAAGCCGGGGGCGAGATTGTTACCATTGGAATCGACCCAGATGATTGATTTTTGTGTTGCTTTTGCGGCTTCAAGAACCCCCAAGCCGCTCGCACCGGCAGCGGCAAGGATAATATCTATGCCACGGTTGTATTGCGAAAGTGCGAGCTCCTTGGCTTTTGCCGGATCGTTGAATGCTTGCGGCGTAACACCTACGTAATCCGCCACCAGTTTAAGATCGGGGTTCGTTGCCACAATACCGGCTCGATAGCCGATTTCAAAAGCCTCAACCAGCGGCACCTTCATCCCTCCGATGAAACCTATCTGCTTTTCCTCGGTTTTCAACGCTGAAATGACCCCTGCAAGAAATGTGCCTTCGTGTGCTCGGTAGGTCAGCGAGGCGACGTTGGGGTGTTCTATGACTGCGTCAATGAGTGCGAACTTGACATCCGGGAAATCGCTTGCGACACGGTTCATCGGTTCTTGAAACAGGAAACCGACCCCGATGATGAGATCATATTTCAGTTTTGCGAGTCTGCGGAGCGTTAACTCGTTATCCGTGCTGAGGCTTGGCGTGACCTCTGTGAGTTTGAATCCCCATTCGTCTTTTGCTTTTTTCGCGCCTGCGTAGGCGGCATCGCAGAAGGAGAGATCACCGCGCCCGGTGATATCATAGATGAGACCGACTTTTAGTGCTGCGGGAGTTGCCTCTATTACAGCAAAGCAGGTGATTAAAAGTGTGATTAAAATCCTTATACGCAAAATATTTTCCTTTCTAAACTCTGTGTCATTTGAGAGATAAAGCCTAAGAGTGTCTGAATACCTTTAAGATACACGACAATAGGATTAGATGCAAGCCTTATTTTGGCTCTAAAGTCTCTGAAGTTAATGTTGACTTTATTCGCTTTTAAAGGTATTCTATTTATGTAGTTTCTACTATCGTTATGATGGCAGAAAATGTGTTGATGAGCCCTATATTGTATTGGGAGAAAATAGGAGGAGAAAGTATGAGAACGGCTATCGGATTCTCGAAGTTAGTTCCCCTGAGTCTTATTATGCTTTTGGGGGTCGCGTTTTCGCTACCAACTTTTGCAGGGACGCAATTGTGGGACTTTGAGGAAAAACACGATGACTGGAAAGTCGCGAACGGAAATTGGGAAATCAAAGGTGGTATCTACCAAGTCGAAAGAGGCGGGAAAGCTGAACATTCTCTCGTCGGTGAAGAGGACTGGGATGATTACACCGTTGAAGCAAAAATCCGAATAGATGAGCACAATTGGGCAGGTCTCGTTTTCCGGGCACAAAGCGAGCATGAGTACTATGTCTATTATCTCAACATTCCGAACAACAAGTCTGAACTCTGGAAGCATACCAAAGGGGCGTGGGATACGCGTCAAGCGATTAACAGTAATATTCCGGCCACTAAAAAAGTGAAGATAGAGCTCGAAGAATGGCTTGATGTTAAAGCTGTGATTGAAGGTGAGATATTTAAATTTTATATTAACGGCGAATTGCAGGGTGAACAGAAGGATAATGCCTACAAGACCGGCAAAATCGGTGTATGGGCATGGGAGACCGCAGCGAGTTTTGACGATGTCATGATTACCGGTGATAACGTTATAGATACCCTTGCCGTTGATGCGAATGATAAACTTGCCACGACATGGGGACGCCTCAAACAACGTTTTTAGGTGGTGTCTCCATCGCACCACTGGGATGGCAGTAAGTGGCCCGGAAACTTTCCTATTCCCCAGTTGTATTGATGGCACTCGTCGCGTGCCACCTTGCTTTCCATCACATCTCAGTCGGGTTCTGTCAAGAAACGACTGCTGCGGACATCACAGCACAGATTCGCGCTTACAAAGCAGAATTGGCGGTTGATGGCACACGGATTGAGACTCGATTGCAACTCGCGAAGGTTTACCTCCAAATTGAGGCTTACACGGAAGCAGTTGACGAGTATCGTCGAATAATTGGGTTGATGGAAGTGAATCCAGTTTCCAACAGCGCGAGGACTGGGCACAATGCGGATATTGCCACTGCTTACTATGGATTGGGATTGGGATACACCGGACTTGAGAAATTTGAAGATGCCGTCGCTGCATATCGGCGTGCGATTGCCTCCGTTCCCGATTGGGCATATACCCATGCGGCTCTGGCGAGTGCTTATGTGAACATGCACCGTTACACCGAAGCCCTCGATGCTTACAAAGTGGCAATTGCTTTGGATCCGAACGATGAAATGATTCATCATCAACTCGGGAATGTCTACAGCAAACGCGGTGAACGTTCCGCCGCGATGCAGCATCAACAACGCGCAATTGCCATCGCACCGGAATTCGCAGCAGCGCACTATCAGTTAGGACTGCTCTACGCCCAAGAAAAGCGGTGGACTGACGCAATCGCATCATACCAAACAGCGTATGCACACGACGAGATGTTAGTTGAGGCACTCTATAATCTCGCGCAGGCATCCCTTCGCGCTGGAAATCCGTCCGCAGCGCGTGAACAGATGGCACTGTTTGAAGAACGCAAAGCGACCCTGACCCCTCTACATCAGCTACGAGGCGCGTTGCAGCGGACACAAGGGACAGCGGAACGCGCCCAGATTCTCGCCAATATCGCGCGGCTCTACCTCAAAAACGGATTTTATGAGAAAGCGGTCTGGGAATATCAAAAAGCACTCGGAATGAACCCCGAACTTGTGCCAGCTCATAACGGTTTGGGTATTGCTTATACGATGCTTGGAAAACACTCGGGAGCCATTACTGCCCAGCGGAAAGCGTTGGCACTCCAACCGAATTTCGCCAAGGCACACGCGGGACTCGGTCTGGCATATTTCAGTCAGAATGAAATGGAATCCGCCCTGGAACATTATCGACGTGCAGCCGCGCTGGCACCCCAACTTTTAGAGGCACATCTAAAGATTGGAACAATCTTGTTGAAACAGAAGCGTTATGCGGAAGCGATTGATACATATAAGGCGAGCGCGGCATTAGCCCCTGACACTGCTGAGATACACCATAACTTGGGTATCTGTTATGCGCGTCAAGCGAAAACCGATTTAGAAGCGGCGCGGCGTTATGCTCAAGAAGCCATCCGCTTGGATCCGAACGTCGCGAGTTATTACAACACCCTCGCAATCATTGATTTTCGGCGCGGCGACTATCCACAAGCAGAGAAATCTATCCGAAAAGCACTAGAACTTGACCCAGAAAACCGGAACTATCAGCAGGGGTTAAAACAGATTTCTGGTAAATTGGCGGTAGAATAACTATCTCCTAAAATTGTGATACTCATAATTACCCACTTGGGACATTCGCTACAAAACGCTATTTCACAGGAGAAACTTATGGAAAACACGAGATTGGGTGAGGATATAACTGCGGGGCTTGGAAACTATCTAACTCAAAAAGAGCAACAGTATAGTAGAGAGTTATCTGAAGTAAGATCCCACTTAGAGGAACGTGTGAAAGAAGTTAAAACTGACCTTGAGAAAGACATTCGCGAAGTCAAGACTGACCTCAAGGATAACATCAAAGATGTTAAGGAAGATATCAAAGGCGATATACAGGGAGTTAAGACAGACCTAAAAGATGACATTCAGAAGGTTAGAGGTGACTTCAAGGATCAGTTATCAAGCTTAAAAACTTTCATAGGTATTCTTGTTCCTGCTGTCGTTTCTTTTGTAGGCATCATCGTTACCTTAATTGTCAAATTTCTATAGTTAGAAAAGGAGATTAACGATGTCTGAAAAAGCACCAGGATTTGAGGATTATACACCGTCACGTTTAGAGTGGCTGGTAGTAATGCTAAATTCACTTATCCAACACGTGAACTCAATGCATAGTGATAATGTTGATTATGCATACGTCCCTGGGGAAGATGGAAAAACTATTATATTACGCATTAGATATTATACCGATTTAAAACTGGAAGATGTGAAACCCCTTGAGGACGCTGCAAAAACGTTTGCTATGTCCATTGCACAAAACTATAAATGGGATTCGTGGGTTAAAATAAAAACACAATGGGATCCAATTGAGAGACATACAAAACAATAGTGTATCATGAAAGGATTCACATGGCATACAACAGTCTCGCAGAGTTCGTCAAAGCCTTGGATCGAGCAGGCGAACTCAAACGCATTAAAACAACTGTATCACCGGACTTGGAAATCGCTGAGATTACCGATCGGGTGAGTAAAGCAGGCGGTCCTGCGCTTCTCTTTGAAAAGGTAGAAGGCAGCCGGATGCCGCTCCTCATCAATACTTACGGCTCTTATCAACGGATGGCGATGGCACTTGGCGTTGACGATCTTGGGCAAATCGCGTCGGAAATTGAGAGTATGATTAAATTGGGACCCCCGGATTCCCTCCTCGATAAGATAAAAATTCTCCGACTGCTGTCGCAATTGACGAACTTTCCGCCGAAAACGGTGAAGAAAGGTGCATGTCAAGAAGTCGTCCGGACGGGTGAGGATGCCTCCTTAGATGTGTTGCCGCTCATAAAATGTTGGCCCCTTGATGCCGATAGATACATCACCTTGCCCCAGGTTTTCACGCATAGCCTTAAAACGGGTCAACGGAACGTTGGCACATATCGTTTACAGAAAATAACGTCGGACGCTTTAGCGATGCACTGGCAAATTCATCACGATGGTGCTGCGCATCATCGCGAGTATCAACAAGCAGAACGACAGATGCCTGTTGCAATTGCCCTCGGTGGGGATCCCGTGATGTCTTATATCGGCACGGCACCCCTTCCATCTGGGATTGATGAACTCCTCTTCGCGGGGTTTCTGCGAAAAGCGAATGTGGAGATGGTACCCGCCAAGACGATTGATATGCTCGTGCCTGCAGACGCGGACATCGTGATTGAAGGATACATTGCGCCAAATGAAACCTGTATAGAAGGTCCCTTCGGGGATCATACCGGGTTCTATTCCTTGGCAGATGAGTACCCGCTCCTTCATATCACAGCGATTACACATCGGAAAAATCCGATCTATCAGACGATCATCGTCGGTAAACCGCCGATGGAGGATTGCTACATGGGTAAGGCGACTGAGCGGATCTTTATGCCGTTGATTAAGACGCAGTTGCCAGAACTCGTCGATATGAATCTCCCCTTATTTGGTGTATTCCACAATTTTGCGCTGATCTCTATTGACAAACGCTACCCCTACCACGCAAAGAAGATTATGCACAGCTTGTGGGGACTCGGGCAGTTAATGTTCAGCAAAATTATCATCGTCGTTGATAAAGAGGTCGATGTCCAAAACCTTGAAGAGGTGCTATTCTATGTCGGCAGTAATGTCGATCCGAAAAGAGATGTGACGATTGTCGAAGGTCCTGTTGATGTGCTGGACCACGCGGCACCATTGATGGGTGCGGGATCGAAGATGGGTATCGATGCGACAACGAAATGGGCGGAGGAGGGGTATGAACGCGAGTGGCCCCAGGAGATCCAAATGTCTGACGAGGTGATAGCGTTAGTCGATGAAAAATGGAAAAAGTACGGGTTTTAATTTACTTGGTTGTTGAACGTATCGAAGCAGATCAGGGATTGTTTCAGGAAATTATTGCACGCACGGATATTCCGAAACGCACGGATTTGGGCGATATTCCGCGATACAATGCACCCGAAAACAAGAAAGAGTTATATGGAGAACAGGAGGGATATTGTAATGGGTGCGGTGAGCATTTTCAGATGCGACATTTGGAGGTTGACCATATCATTGCTGAAACCAGTGGCGGAACGGATCATATTGAAAACCTGCAACTGCTTTGTGGTCATTGTAACAGAGTTAAAGGCGACCGTGGACAAGAATATCTGATTTCAAGGCTCAATAAAATTTGAACTGTAAATGAGTGAGGACAAATAGATGACAACTTACATCATTACTTTCCATGTAAAAGATGATGATAAGAAAATTGCACTTAAGCATAAACTTGCAGCGTATAAGAATTACTGTCCTATTCACGAGAATTGCTGGGCAATTATCTCGGATGAAACACCTGCCAAGATACGAGATGATCTACATCAGGTGATCGATGATATAGATAGTATATTTGTTATACGTTCTGGAACCTATTCTGCGTGGCTAAACTCATACGGTGAAAAAAATAATGAATGGTTAAAGGAATATCTATAAGATGAATGATTTTCGATCACCAGCAAGCGATGAAAATATTAGGGTAAGAAGGGGCAAAGTTGATGCTGTTGTGTTATATGAAGTTAGAGAAGATGAACTGGAATCCCTCGAACGAGGCGGAATTTCAACCATACAGATTAGTTTGTCAAGTTCATTGATTACTTTAGGAGTGGCATTCACGATTGCTTTACTAACTTCTGATTTTAAGCCAGAATTAGAAATAGTAAAGTATTTATTTGGGATTGCAGCATTTTCAGGGTTTGTCTTAGGTGTATATTTTGGTGTTGTAGCATATCTCACTAAATCATCAGTAAAGAAGATAGGGGAAACTATAAGAGAAAGATTAAATGGAGAGAATCATGATGAGGAAAAAGGAGGGATTGATTAAGTCTTATTTCCTGATTTAAAATCACCCATTAAGCAAGTTTGAGTATTAACATTGAAGTTTTGCATTCTCAATTGTGTTGGAAGGTTGGAAGATAGCGGATACGGTGTTTCTTCCAGTCTTCCTGTGCTTCCACCCTTCCTCAAAATCTGAAACTTGTTGCTTAATATTGCTTATGAAATATTATGTGAAATGAAATTTAAGCGATCCCCAATCTACTAAATGCGAAATTAAAAAAGGAGAAAAACCGTGCAAGAAACAATTTACGACGTTGCAGTGATTGGCGCGGGACCTGCGGGCGCGCAAGCAGCGGTTTCAGCGAGCCATCAGATGCGGCACGTTTTAGTGCTGCATTCAGGAAAGGTGAGTTTTAGTCGGGGTCGCGCTTACTGGTCAAAGTCCGTAGAAATTGAAGATGCGCCGGTTTTTCCGGGTATCATTGGACCTCACTTTGCGAAAGAACTCATGAAATGGATGGAAAGCCGCCCCGTCGTCGATTTCATGCTGGGTTCAGAGAAACGCAAGACAGGTATTGATATACGCGACGGCATGGTTGCGAAACTCACACGGAACGGCGACCTATTTGAACTCGAAGCATCTACAAAAACACTGAAAAAAAATACATTCATGGAAATGGTATCTTTTAAATCTCGCACTATCGTCGTTGCCGCTGGGTTTGATGATAAGTGGCCCGATATTGAATTTGACCCCGATGCGGAGCGTTTATATAAGCAGTATGCGACGGTATTTCGCTATGCCGGCAATCGAAAAGGGTGGCATGTCTGCATCCGTTGTGATGGACATCTCCATGTCAACGAACATCTTGCACTCCTCGGCGTTGGCGACTATATCTACGAGGCAGCGATTGGGGCACAAGATTTTACGGATAAAATTACAATTCTCACAAACGGTAGACCCCACGGGATGTCTCCACCTGTGTTAGAGCAGGTGAAAGCCCGTAAAATTAATATCATTGAAACAAAGATTAAACGGCATATCGGTGAAAAAACCGACCTTTTAGGATTTGAGATGGTTGATGGGAGCGAATTATTTTTCCACGGTTTCCTCGTTGATGAAGGACTCATCCCGAATACGAAGTTTCTTGAGGGATGGGACTATCAAAAGGACGAAGAAGGGTTGATTATCGCAAACGAGGATATGCAAATGTTGGACAGCAGCGGAGAGACGATTCCCGGACTCTTCGCGGCGGGTGACATCATATCTGGTGAGCGAAATCTGATTGCGACTGCGTTCGCGCTCGGACAAGAGGCGGGTTTGTCAGCATCAGACTCCTTACGTCAATGGCATTTCCCCGATTAGGAGGCAGGTATAGGAATCATGCAAAACGAGCAAAAAGATACTGTCTATATTATCGACACGCACGCCGAAATATTTCGGGCTTATTATGCGATTCGTAGCGGATTGACGAGCAGCGTCACTGGCGAGGCGACCCATGCTGTGTTCGGGTTCGCTGGCACACTTATTCGGATCTTGACGCAACTTCAGGCAAAATATGTTGTCGCTGCGATTGATACACCAGGGAACACGTTTCGCAATGAACTTTATTCGGACTACAAGGCGAATCGCTCTCCGGCACCTGATGATCTGGTGACACAAATTCATCGGATCCTGGAGTTGCTTGAGGCATTTGGTATCTTGACACTCGGTAAACCTGAATTGGAGGCAGACGACATCATCGCCTCTGTCACACAAGCAATCCTTAACGATCCAGAGGCGAGTGATGTCAATGTCACTATTATTTCTAAAGACAAAGACCTCGAACAGTTGTTAATCGGCAACCGGGTTACAATGCTTGACCTCCATAACGATAAGATTATCGACGAACGGTCGCTGCTGGAGACGAAAGGCATAAAACCGTCTCAAGTTGTGGATACGCTTGCCTTAATGGGAGATACTTCAGACAATGTCCCAGGTGTTGCGAAAATCGGCTTGAAAACCGCATCGCAATTGATTCAGCAGTACGGCTCAATTGAAGGCATTTTTGAGAATATTGATCAGATTAGAGGGAAACGTCGCGAAAATTTGGAGAAGTCCCGTTTACAACTCGATCTTTCACGAGAGCTTGTAACCTTGAAGCGAGATGCGACTTTGGACTTCTCCATAGAACAAGCACGCGTCAAACCACTTGACCTCCAGAAGATCCTCCCCCTCTTCCAAGCGTTAGAACTCAAACGCTACGAGCAGGTTGTGCGGGAACTTACGGGGGGTGATTCTACGTCCACCGTTCCTTCTACACCAACGACCCGCAAGGAACGGGTTGCGGCGTTAGCACAGAAAACGGATGCCATTTTAGACAAAGGCGATTACGAGACCGCTGAAACGGGGGACTATTCGGCGATCGTTACGCTCGATCAACTGCAAGATCTCGTTGATACACTATCGGAAACCCAGGAGATTATCAGTTTTGATACCGAAACGGATGGCTTGGAACGCGACGCGAGGCTGTGCGGATTGAGTTTCTCATGGAAACCGAAGCAAGGTGTTTACGTTCCCGTGCGTTCCCCGCACCCCAAAGATCATCTGGATACAAACACTGTGCTTTCGGCACTTCGGCCGATTTTAGAGAATCCAGCACTCCCGAAATGTGGACATAATCTAAAGTTTGATGCCAGCATTCTTATCAGGAACGGGGTTAAACTCCAAGGTGCTGCTTTTGATACACTGCTGGCGAGTCAATTAGTTGATGCACAGATCCCCTCCCACAACCTTGATACACTGGCGTTGCTCCATTTAGAACACAAGATGATCTCGTTTGAGGAACTCACGACGGATTCAGATAGGACGGGCGAGGCAACCTCGCCCCTACAAGCGACGGACTTAGGTGAACTGTTTGAAACGGAGGCAGATCGGCAGAAAACAATCGATGAAGTGCCATTGGCAGAAGCCACAATTTACGCCGCAGAAGATGCTGACGTTACCCTCCGCCTCTATCATTTCCTGATGCCCAAACTTGATGAGATGGGGATCACAGCATTAGCGCGTGATATAGAGTCACCGCTCGCCCCTATTCTCGCTGAAATGGAGTATAACGGTATCGTTTGCGATAAGGAGGAACTCAAACGCCAAAACGTTGTGATTAGCGAACTTGTTGATGCTCGACAAAAGGAGATTCACGAAATCGTTGGATACCCGTGTAATATTGATTCACCGAGACAACTGGCACGGGTGCTGTTCGATGAACTCGGTTTCAAACCTGTGAAACGGACCCGGGGTGGCAAAGTCTCCACTGATGTGACGGTGTTAGAAGCACTCTCACTGAGAGAAGATATCAACGATGCGAAGACAAGTGTGCCGCGCTTAATAATTGAGTACCGCCAATTCCGTAAGCTACAGAGCACATATCTGGCGCAACTCCAGAATGCAGTTGACCCAAAAACAGAGCGTATCCACACACACCTCTATCAGCTAACGACAGCGACAGGACGTTTGAAGTCCGACCACCCGAATCTACAGAACATCCCTGTCCGAACGGAGATTGGCAGACAATTGCGGCGCGCTTTTAGGGCACCCGAAGGGCATAAGTTAATCTGTGCAGATTACTCACAGATTGAACTTCGCATTCTCGCACATTTCAGTGAAGATGAAAGTTTAATCGAGACGTTTACACAAGATTTAGACATCCACACAGCGGTCGCTTCGCAGGTGTTTGAGGTGCCGGCTGCCTCGGTTACGCGTGAACTTCGTGATAAGGCGAAGACCATCAATTTCGGTATCATTTACGGGGTTTCGCCAACGGGTCTCTCGCGTCGGATTAAGGGGATGCGTGTGAAAGAGGCGGCTGCCCTGATAGAGGATTACAAAACGCGTTTTCCGGGGATAGATCGTTTTCTACAGCAGTGCGTTCAGGAGGCATCGGATCATGGATATGTTCGCACGCTCACGGGCAGGCGACGCGCCATCCCTGAAATCTATGCGACCAACCGGAGTCGGCGAAGCCTTGGGGAGCGGCTGGCAATCAATACTGTGGTGCAAGGTTCCGCTGCAGATTTAATGAAGGCAGCAATGGTCCAAGTGCAGCATCGCATTGATAGAGACAAACTTCCCTTAAAAATGCTTCTACAGATTCATGATGAGTTAGTGCTTGAAACGCCAGAGGCACTCGCGGTGGAATATGCCGCGATTGTTTGTCAAGAGATGGAGAACGCGATGACGCTTCGGGTACCGCTTCGGACAGAGGCAGGAATCGGCGATAATTGGATGATCGCGAAATAAAATTATTCAACAGATAAAATTAATATTGACAAGTAATATAAATTGTGATATAATTCTATGTAAATTTGTTTAAGGGAAATGTGGATAGTGTCCGCTGGCAAAGTTACGAGTAGTGTTTTGACAGTTTTACGGTTTGGAACCGAAACATGCTCATTGTAAGTGTGACGAGGCTTCCAACAAGAGATTGATGAGAGTTACTTTTTCCCAATCCTTGCTATTTGGGCATTGCGTGCAATGTCCGCCTACGCTTGCTGCCAAATTTCTGCCTTTGAAAATGCTGACAGTGCTCAGTTTTCTCATTTTCCCGTATTTCTATTCCCTATACTGGTTTTTTGAGAGACACGGTTCGCGTGAATGTGCCGGTTGTCTTCGTGATGCTAGGTTAGGGTACATATAATTTCTAAAAGGAGAAACGAGATGAATATCTACGTTGGCAACGTGCCTTATGCGGCCACGGAAACCGACCTCGAAGAACTCTTTGGAGAGTATGGTCAGGTTGCAACGGCTACGATTATCCGTGACCGGTACGATGGTCGCTCCAAAGGGTTTGGCTTCGTTGAGATGGAAAACCAAGAGGACGGCGAGCGAGCGATAGAAGCATTAGATGGCCAAGAGATGATGGGACGTCCGCTGAAAGTTAATCCTGCACGTCCTCGCGAGCAACGTCGCGAGCCGCGCCGGTATGACGATTCAGACAGGAACATGTAGTCTGTTTTTAACAACTCCAATACAGTTCCAATGGCATAGACCTTTGGAATTGGATTGGTACATTGTCGCGATGGGATGGTAACGACTATTTCGCGTCCTGCTGCGCTGATAAATTTTGCCCCGGTTTGGGATTTGTTTTCTTTAAAACGAGCCTTGAACCGGGGTTTATCGGTTAAAATTGGACATAGGACGGGTTGTGGATACAGCGGTGAGCACCGCGCCGCTCACCCGTCCTGTGCTAAAAATGCTTAGTATTCCTTCTGCTTGAGGATACCCCATGTTACTGCGATTTTCCCTGCGGGTTCTACCGCAACGCCTAAGGCAGTCAAGCCATTATTCATAATATCAGTAATATCGGCATCTGTCAAAGGTGCGTGGAAGAGTCCGACCTCATCCATTGCCCCTGTGAACCAATTACCGTTAGGATCCCAAATACCACATCCGCCGATGTTCACGTTGAAATCGGACCTGCCGTGATTGGACCACCTACCGTTGACTGTGGTCGCCTCGCCATCCACGTAAACCTTCGTGAATTCCCCAGAAGCCACAGCGGCGACATGGTGCCATTCACCGGGCGGATGCTCATACGGATGATTATTACTACCAGCTGACGGCGTCCATAGTGCAACGGTATCCGGGTTAATAAAACCGAATTCCGGTGAATCGTTCTGTCCTATTAGTCCGATCCGATTCTCGGTGATCGTTCCCGGTTTTACCCACGCAACAACCGTGAATTCCTTCCTGCCGTTAAGAAGTTTTTTGTTTGTGTTGACACAACTGCCATCAAATGCTAAAGCACTACCGAATCGCCCATCCACCCAAATGGGTGCGTTGACAATCGTTCCATGGTTATTGTTTCCTGAAGCGTCCATCACTGTGCTTCCGCCCGCTTCGTCGAACAGCCAAATACCGACAACACTGCTCGGATCAATTGCAGCACTACTACTGTTCACCGTAACGAGACTGATCGCTATCAGCCCTAAACTAAACAGGATAAATGTTAAAGTGTTAAATTTCATTTGAATCCTCTCACTTTCTTTAGAGATTTGCCGCGTCGCAACGCGGACTGTTTCGTGGCACTACTCCACTGTCTGTCAAACTATCGGCGCATGTTGATTGCCTGATGTCCCGCGTAACATAGAAATAGGAGTTAAATATATTTTGACATATCTTGCATTAAAATGCAAGTTTTTTTTATAGCAACGCTATTTCATCATTATAGCAGACCTGTTCAATAATTAGCAAACGAAATTAATATCTGTCTCTTGAGCAATTTTCTCAGTTGACAATAGCATACTTCAGTACACGCGCGAATCGAGTTTATAGACTTTCCGAATCTACACGCCGACCGCTTTGCGAACCTTCGTCAGAATCGGTCCGGCGATGTCGCGTGCTTTTTGTCCCCCTTTTTCAAGTATTTTATCCAACTCATCTGGATCTTCCATTAAGGCATTATACCGATCACGTTGCTCGGAAAAGGTCGCTTCCAGCAACGCAAATAACTCTTTTTTCATCTCGCCATACGCGAGTCCACCTTCAAGATAGAGTTTCCGCTTCGCTTCAACGGCATCTACCTTCGCGAGATGACGATAGATTGCAAAGATGTTACATTCGTCCGGGTCTTTGGGATCTTCTGGTCGCTTGGAATCGGTTACAATGCGCATGACGGGTTTGCGTACTTGGTTAGAAGGCGCGAAGATCGGGATGACGTTGTTATAACTTTTGCTCATCTTTCTGCCATCGATACCGGGAATCGTCATCACCTCTTTCCGAATCACGGCTTCCGGAATCGTTAAGACGTTGCCGTAATTTTTGTTGAAAGTCAATGCAATATCGCGGGTAATTTCAAGGTGTTGCTGCTGGTCAAGCCCAACCGGCACGATGTGTGTTCCGAAAAGCAGAATGTCAGCTGCCATCAAAACCGGATAGGTGAAAAGTCCGGCGTTAATGTTCTTATCCTCTTCACGTCCCTCGGCGATATTGTCGTCAACAATCGCTTTGTAGGCGTGCGCACGGTTGAGCAAGCCCTTGGTTGTAAAACAGGATAACACCCACGACAACTCGAATACTTCTGGGATGTCTGACTGCCGGTAGAAAATTACCTCATCAGGGTTTAATCCCAATGCTAACCACGTCGCAGTGGCTTGATACGTTAAATGTGCCAATTCCTTCTTATCCCGGACGGTCGTGAGTGCGTGATAATCCGCTATAAAGTAGAGTGCTTGAAAATCCTTTGCGAGCTCCAATGCGGGTTTGATCATGCCGAGATAGTTACCGATGTGCGGTTGTCCTGTTGGCTTGATTCCAGTTAAAGTAATCTGTTTCAATTCCGTTCCATCCTCCTGTCCGGATTTGATTTTATCTTATTATAACCTGCTTGGGTTTATATATTCAATCAAACCTTTGCACTACGACCGTATCCCCCCATTTTATTCCCAATCCCTCTTTGGCATTCCCACCATTTATAGCAATTTCTAACAATCCGCAACTTCCAATCATTGCCAAAGGTTCGCCAATATCAGATTCAGCATAAGCACGGTTCAGTCGATTAAGTCTGGCACTGCCGACCCTAATTTCATAAATAGGTGTCTCCGCCGTAGACGTACTTTCTAAGCGAGCAATTGCGGTTTCCGATATATTTGTTATTGCATTTCCGAATCTGTCAATTTTAACAATTTGTCCTGTCAATGTATTACCGGTGAATTCGGGCACTTGAATCGGTAGTCGAACGAGGGTTTTCACCCGTGGACCGATGTCATCAAACGGCACGCCGAGCGATAGGTGTGCCGCGACGGGTGCGAAAATATCCCTACCGTGGAATGTATTGCTTACTTCTGGCAAATAGTATGCCGCGTTCTGAATCGCCACGGACTCTATGGGGTGTGCCCCCGCGTTCTCAGCACCATGCAATAGATAACTCAAAACGCCATTGTCGGGACAGACGAAGAATGCGTTGTCTATATGACTCACTATTGCCTGCCGATCGCTCCCTACCCCAGGATCCACCACGATAATATGAATTGTTCCTTTTGGAAAGTAGCTGCGGGCGGCATAAATTGAGAAAGCCGCTTCGTAGATATCTTGTGGTGGGATAGCGTGCGTGAGGTCAACTATCTGTGCCTTCGGATTAATACTGAGAATGACACCTTTCATGATTCCGACATAAGTATCGCTCGTGCCGAAATCCGTTGTTAGTGTAATGATACGAGAGCGTTCATTCATCGGTTACAGGTTCGCTTGCATCCATGTAAAACTTTTTCTTTGACCCGTGCCGTCGTTTTCTCTACCTTCATATTCGCAGCACCAGACACCCTCATAGCCTACTTCTCTGAGACAGCGGATTGCCTTCGCGAGGTCTATTTCACCTTCACCGAGTGCTTCGCCGCGGTAATCTCCACGTGAACCCGTTCCGTCTTTGAGGTGTGTGTGCAGTGTATAAGGTGCGACGATCTCGTAATATCTGCCCACGGTTTCCAAATCGTGGCCCGCCCACCGGTAATTCATTGTGTCCATATTCGCACCGACATATTTGGAACCGACGCGTTCAAAGAGCTCTACCTGCAGGTCTCCGTCATTTGTAACGATGCCGTGGTTGTCCACTGCCAAGTAGACCTCGTCCCGTTCGGCGAATTCAAGACACCGTGTGAGACATCCAGCCATTGCTTCAACCCATCGACTTTCTGGGACAGCGTCTTTTGCGGCGCCCCCCTCAGTGCGGAGCACCGAAGTGTCGAGAAGTTTCGCAAGTCCTGCGATGCGTTCCATCCGTGCCACTTGCGCCTGGATAGTTTCCTCTTCCAGCACAACGAAATCGTTCCCTGCAGCGAGTGCGGAGACCTGTAAACCGTAACCCTCAGCCTGTTTTCTCACGGCTTCTGCGTTTTGTTCAGGATTCTCGGCGTCGGGGTTCCATACATCGCTAATTTGCAGTTCGACGTAGCTGAACCCTGTTTCACTCGTAAATTTCAGAAAATCGTCAAGTGATTTACTTGCGTAATTGTAATGGATAAGTCCTAATTTTGGCATAAATTTATTTGCTCCGCTTTGAGTGTCCAAATCCGATAAAAGCAGCGACAATCCGCTCCCACCGTGTGTAAATAACCGCTGACCGTTGACAACTAAAAAAGACTTGCATCTTAAAAGTTGCTATGCTATAATACCCTTACTAAGAAACAGGTGTCAAGCAATTTTTCACTTTAACTATAGCAAATTTGGGTTTGCCAAATTCCTGGGAAAATGGAGAACCAATTAGGATTAAAGAAATAATGGAGAACTATAGCCGTTTTACGGATCCCAAGTTGCCTGAAATCTACGAGAAAGTCAAGACGGAAGAACGACTCTCCTTTGAGGAGGGGGTCGCGCTTTATGAAAGTCCAGATATTACGGGGGTTGGATTCATAGCGAATCATGCCCGCGAACGCCTCAATGGAAACGTCGCTTACTATAACATCAACCAGCATATAGATTATTCAAATGTCTGTATTCTACACGCCCGGTGCCATTTTTGTGCCTTCGCCCGGAAAAACATGCAAACCGAAGGGGCCTGGGAAATGAGTGTAGATGAATTTTTAGACAAGGCGATGTATTCTATAGAGCACGGATGCACTGAGATTCATAGCGTCGGTGGGTTACATCCTAAATTACCCTTCGATTACTATTTAGATATGATCCGCGGGCTCAAGGAACGGATGCCGCAGGTCCACCTCAAATTCTTCACAGCCGTTGAAATTCATCACTTCTCACGTATCTTTAAAATGTCGATAGAAGAAGTTTTAACGCAATTGCGGGATGCGGGTTTGGATTCGTTGCCCGGGGGTGGTGCTGAAATATTTGCGGAAGAAACGCGGGAGAAGATTTGCCCAGGAAAACTGAGCGCAGAAGGGTGGCTGGAAGTTCATGATATCGCGCATCGTCTCGGTATTTCGACGAACGCAACGATGCTTTATGGGCACCTTGAGACAAATGAGGACAGAGTCGATCATTTCATTCGGTTGCGGGAACAACAGGATAAATCCGGTGGTTTCGTGACGTTCATTCCACTTGCGTTTCATCCTCTCAACACCCGTATGGCGTATCTACCCTCGACGACGGGTCTGACCGATCTTCGGAACATCGCTGTTGCACGTTTGATGCTCGATAACATGCCGCACATTAAAGTTTACTGGATTATGACCGGCTTGAAAACTGCGCAGGTCGCCCTCCGTTTCGGGGCTGATGATATTGATGGCACTGTAACCGAGGAAAAAATCACACACATGGCAGGAGCGGACACGCCGGAGGCGGTTTCCGTTTCGACACTCACACACCTCATTGAGGAAGCTGGCTTCGTGCCTGTTGAGCGGGATACGCTTTACAATGAGGTCATTCGAGAGGGGAATCGGTGGTACAGAAAAGCCGCTTAAGGGTTGGGGCAGTCTCGTTTCTGAATACCAAACCGCTTATTTATCCTCTTTTAAAGGAAGAAATTCAAACGGATATTGCCTTGAGTGTTGACATACCGAGCCGCGTTGCAGCACTTTTAAGCAAAGGTGAACTGGATGTTGGATTAATTCCGATTATTGAATATTTTCGAGCGAATCCTTTGGATACGTCTTACTGTATTTTACCCAAAATGTCGATTGCGTCCCACGGAAGCGTCAAAAGCATCCAACTTTTCAGTCGCGTTCCGATTCCAGAGATTCGACGTATCGGACTCGATACGAATTCCCGAACTTCTATTGCCTTGCTGAAAATCCTACTCGCTGAGAAGTATCAAATCTCCGCAGCGTTCACAACATGTAGACCGACAATAAATCCGAAGACAGTCCTTCAAGATCACCAAGCGCCCTCTTTTGATGCGATCCTTCTCATCGGAGACTCAGCACTCAGGCATCTGGGTTCAACGGAATATAACTTAGATCTTGGTGAGGCGTGGTATAAGTTAACCGGTTTACCCTTTGTCTATGCGTGTTGGGTTGCCCGGACGGAAACGCAGCTTGGTAATTTATCGGAGGTGCTCCTCGAATCGAAAGCACGGGGTATCACACGCATCCCAGAAATCGCACGGATTGAGGCGCGAAAGCTTGATTTTCCTGAAAAACTTTGCCGCGATTATTTGCAACATCACATCAAATACGACTTGGATGCACCTGAGATCAAAGGTCTTGAACTGTATTATAAGTATGCCGTGAAGAACGATCTTGCGCCGCCAGATCGTCATATATCTTTCACTACCAGTTGAAAGGGGCGGAAAATGGAAACCGCTGAAGAAACGACTCGCGATATAGAGTTTGCAAAGCAATTTGAAGATTACCTCAAAAGCTATGGACTCCGTTTGACCCAAAAACGATTAGACATCTTAAACCAAGTCTTTGACTATCCGGGACATTTTCAGACAGAAGATCTCTTGGTTCAGATGCGTCGAAACGGTTACCGTGTGTCGCGCCCAACGATCTATCGGACGTTGCCGCTGCTGGTGAGAAGTGGACTGTTAACAGAATTCATTGACGCGCAGAAGAACACTCGCTATGAGAGTATTCATTCACTTCGGGAACACGCGCATCTTATCTGTCTGCGATGTAATCAGATTGTTGAGTTTAAAGAACCGCAAATTGATGCCTTGCAGAAAGCGGTGTGTGAAGCGCACGCCTTTAAACCCGTGCGTTTTCGCAATGAGATAATCGGTTACTGCGCTGAGTGCCAAGCAGAGTTAGAGCCAAAGACACTCGATGAAAACGAGGAAACTACTGTTTGAGTCAACTTGTTGTAAACTTTAAAAATTTGACAAGCGTTTGGAAATATGGTATAATAGTTTTCAGTATCGGATTTTCTACGAAAATCCTTTCAGTCCACAGTTTTCAGTTAAGAGTTCCCATTTAACAAAATCTTTTTGTAACTGACAACTGCTAACTGACAACCATGATCATGTATACGCCACAGGTAACCGAACATTACGAAAACCCGTGCAATATCGGAACTATTGTCGATGCGGATGGCACCGCCAGTGTTGGTTCTCCTGCTGACGGCGAAATGATAAAATTGACACTCAAAATAACGGATGACATGATCGTTAGGGCGAAATTTCGGGCATTCGGTTGCCCTACGGCTATCGCGAGTGCTTCAATGCTTACTGAACTCATTACGGGAGTTCATATCCCAGAGGCATTAGAGATTACCGCTGACCAACTTTCTGATGCGTTGGGAGGACTGCCACCGGATAAACAGCGTTACGCGAACACAGCTGAAAAAGTCCTAAAAATGGCAATTGCTGATTTTCTGTCCAAGAAGGGGGTGCAATGACTATGATTACTGTTACAGAATCTGCCGCCCAAAAAGCGACCACTCTCATTAACAGCAGCGAAACCTCAGATGAATCCGAACTCGGCTTGCGGATGCAGGTCGTCGGCGGTGGATGCTCCGGTTTCCAATATAATCTTGAGTTTGGCACCGCAAAAGGGACCGACAAAGTTTTTGAATTTCACGGCTTGAAAATCTTCATCGATCCTCGTAGCACGCTTTACCTTGCGGGTTCCGTATTAGACTACAACGACGGCTTGATGGATTCAGGCTTTAAGATAACAAATCCGAACGCTAAAAATACATGCGGTTGTGGTGAGTCGTTTAGTGTTTAGTACGTTTGGTCTGTTCTGTAGGCGCGCTGGCAAGCACGTCCGTAGAAAATGACCGCTTTAAAATATTAATCGTTATTCAAGCGCGCCTGAGAATTTCTATGATTTTCAGGCGCGCTTTTTGGTGGATTGGGTTTCCCAATAAATTTTATTTATTCGGTATTACACCCACGAAGATCTTAACTCGTGTACCTTCAGTGATACTAACGTCGCTGGACTTCCCTCGGCGTAGATTCCGATGTCTGCGTTGTCCAGATCTGGGAGGAAATAGGACGTCATTGAGAGTTCACCGTCATTTCCGAAGGCTTCAATAGAGATACGATCGACTAAAATTTGTAAGCGGATTTTCCCATTTTGTGGTACGAGGGGTCCGCTCCTTTCTAAGAATGTGAGTTCCTGTGCTGCAACATCGTAACGGACATCCTGCCCGCGAATTTTGAAACCAACGGCGGTCGCATCGTTCAGTGCCAGTTCAGCACGGATATCGAACAATTCACCTGTCAATCCTGCGAGTGGATCTTCACCCGGTTTGAGGGAAAGGTCGCTCCAGGCATGGGTATACGTATGGATGTTTTCGATCTCTTCAACGGGTTCTCGATGTAGACGTATCCCCTCTGGTGTCGTTCGAAGGGTCAACTTGCAGGGGAAACTCATCTGCTGATTAAAAGGCATATCCGGGGGTTTACTGCCACTCATCCAAGCGATTTGGATGCGTCTGCCATCGGATTCTGGCACATCGCTCCACGTTTGCGCTGCATAGAAGTTCGCACCGTAGTCGGCGCGCTGCGCGTCACCTTCGGGTGTAAAGGTCGTTCCATCGAAACTACCGATGTAATATTTTCCCGCCGCACCCCAGAAAACCCACTTCGTATTATCGGCATCGTCATCAACGGGAAGTTCAAAGATATCTGGACACTCTGTATCGGGAATCTGTAGGTCGGATAACCGTGTCCACTCCTTCAGGTCTGTTGAACCGAACAGGGTATAGTCATTCTGGTCGAGATAGAGTGCCATAACCCATTTCTGTGTGGGTTCGTGCCAGATTACCTTCGGGTCGCGGTTATCCCTGACGATATGCTCAATCACAGGGTTCCCTTCATATTTTGTCCAACTCCGTCCGCGATCGTTGCTGTAGGCGATGCTTTGTGTGAATGGCACCTCTTTCGGCGCGTGGCTGCCTGCAGATGTGTAGAAATTGACGAGCACTGCTTCGTCACCCGTCTGAAAACCGCCGGTATTCTTCCAGTCCACAACACCAGAACCTGAGAAGATTGTGCCGAGTTCATCTGGATGGATGGCATGCGGGAGTTGCTTCCAATGGACGAGGTCTGTGCTAACGGCGTGTCCCCACGTCATGTTGCCCCAGTCGATGCCGAATGGGTTGTGTTGAAAGAAAAGGTGAAACTCGCCTTTGTAGTGGATTAAGCCGTTTGGATCGTTGGTCCAATTGGTTTTCGGTGTAAAGTGGAACTGCGGACGATATGCTTCCTTGTAAGCCGTCTGAATCATTAACTATTTCCTTTCGGTTTTGATAGAATTCTTCTAAATTCTACCACAAATTTGTATGGGTAGCAAGGCATTTTCGCGTCAATGCCACACGATATACGTCGGCATCTCCAGCACCAATCCGATTAAACTCCAGACGCATCCAAGCGTATAATCTCCCAAAATCAATCCCAGAAAGAACGGCACTGCCTGTCGATAGAGTTTCACGCCTCCGATCTTCAGCACAGTCGCTTTCGCCAACCAACTCAGGAAAATCGGAAACCACAGACCGCCCATCCCTGTCCCGCTGACGAGGACATAACCCCCGGGATGCAGGGGCCACCACAGAAATCGGATCTTCATCAGCATCAGGAAGATCGTGAACAGGAAACTCCCACCGACAACCCCGAGTTCAGGCACAGCCGTCTCCCGCGGACTGACAAGCCACGTCTGTAAACGATTGAACGTCTCCCACCCCATATAGACGATCCAGCCGCGCGCCTTGCTCCCCGCACCCATATCGTAGAGGACGTGCAGATACGCCCAAAACGTTATCAGGATACCGAACACAATCGCCAAGATCATCCCGATGAGCAACTGACGATACCCAATCTGGCTCCGTTCTGCCAGACGGAACGCCTCCAACTCACTCGGTGTCGGATGCGCACGGAAACAGCGGACAAACGGGTAGAGAAACGTGAGTCCCGTCAGGTTGCCTGCCCCGAGACGCCGCGTGCCCAACGCAAGCACCATCGTCCGTCCGGGATCGACAAAGATAAGTTGATGCAACGGGGGTCCAATTTCAGCGCGGATACGCGTGATCCCGATAACCAGCGGGAAATAGAAGAGAAAAAAGAGTCCAATCGCCCAGAAGGTCATCCCCATCTGGAAACAGAAAAAGAAGAGACACAGCATCCCGATCGTGAACAGTCCCGCCGCAGTCCGATAGCGCATCGGTTCACGCGAATCGTCAGGTGCTGCTTCACCGCGGCGTTGAGCAATGCCGAAGACCTTCCGAAGGATGCGTCCGTAGTGCCGTCGTCCGATCCACAACGGGATACATCCGAACGCTATCCACGCCCCCGTTTGTTGTTCGAGATGATAGATATTCCGTGCCCCGAGCGCGTCCGTTACAATCAGTTGGAGGCGACCGAGAAGCCAGAAGAACCAACAGGAAAACGAGAGGTCTAAGGGTGTGAAGAACATCAAACCGATACTAAACGGGTAGAAGGAGATACGTATCGGTCCCATCGCACTCCACGGCTTCGAGCTGAATTGCCCAATCGTCTTGCCTTTAATCGGTAGGGCAGGTATATCAGGAAATAGATAGTTCAAACCGTTCAGCAATTCCGCGCTCCCTGCGAGCGCGAAACCGAGCCACATCCACGGCGAAGTAAAAAAGCGTTTCGGATTGCTCGTGAGTGCTAAAGGGAGCTGGACGATAGGATAGTTCAGTCGTTCATTTTCCGTCCACTGCTTCCGGAGAAAAACCGTCACCGCCAACAACGTCAGCCAGAGCGCAATCACGAAACCCGACCACGCCAACACCGGCGGTATCCATGCGTTTAAGGTGGGGGAGTTATAGAGTGTGGAATCCCCCTCGTAGAACCCGTCCAAAATGCGTGGGCTTTTAACGGCAATCCATGTCGGAACGTGATGCCCGAATAACGGAATCCATTCGTTTTCTGGCGTTGCGAATTGAAAGGCGTGAGCGAGGACGGGGATGAGGTAGCCCATCATGGTATGCCCACTGATAGTCGTCAGCATAACGACCATCACGTAGATGGTTTGCAGATCGGCTTCCGACATCGCCAGACGGGGCAGGAATCGCTGGAACAGTAGGTTGACGAGAACGAAAACAAGGAGGGTAAAAACGGCATTGAAAAACAGAGAGGCGATCGTCAGCTGTGTAGAGTGCCATACCTCGGTCCCCATCAGGCACCAGTAGCTATTAAAGACGACAAGCACCAGTCCAATCAGCAGAATATGCGGTTTGACAAGATTGGTTTTTCCGTTTCCGTTAGTCTCCATTCCCGCTCCTGCTGATGTGCCGTAATGCTTCCTGTAACGCCGCTGCGTTGCTGTATCTTTTCAGGGTATCCTGTGCTGAGGGATCGCTGAAGTCCCGAATCTCTTCACATAACAGTGGCAACGCTCGGACGACGTTATCCACGATTGTGATACTCGCTTGCTTCGCTGTGCGCGACATTGGGTTCAGATCGATGGTTACGACGGCTCTGCCCATCTTTCGGAGTGCTTCACATCTGTCGCCGTCCTCAAGCGGCACGAAGACGACATCTGCTTTAAAAATCCCGTCTGGATGCACGAACTTCCGATTGGAGTCGATATAGGAGAGTTGCGCCTCGGTTGTCGGCATCAGCACGTCGGGTGCGCCGTGTTTCAGGAGATATTCTCGGATCCTCTGCTCGCGTCCCGTCTCCGTGTGGAAAATATTGACCTCTAACGGCGCGTTCAGAACTTGTCCGAGTTCAATGAGTGCTTCAGGTGCCAACGCAGCGACATTGCCATTGACCGAAATGACGGGGTGTTCAGCAAGACATAGCATCGCCGCGGCGGCGTGGATTGCCTCCGTCGCGAAGGGTTGTGTCGTTTCCCCGATGAGGTAATCGAAAGCCTCCCCGCGTCCGTGCGCGATAAGCCCGTGGACAGAGGTAATCCCTTGTTCCACACCTGCAACGATGGTATCTCGTAACGTCAATGAAAGGTAACGGGGATGTGTTTTGGGAACGTCGCTCAATTGCGTAGCACCTCAGCAGAAGTTTCCTTCTATTATACTGCTCTTTGCATAAGTTTTCAAGGGTCCTGAACACCTCAATGCCACACAATATAGGTCGGTATCTGCAGCACCAGCCCGATGAGACTCCAGACACATCCGAGCGTGTAATCCCCTAAGATTAGCCCTAAAAAGAATGGGATTGCTTGTCGATAGAGTTTCACACCGCCAATCTTTAGCACAATCGCCTTCGCTAACCACCCCAAGAAGATTGTAAACCATAACCTCCCCATTCCAGAGCCACTGACTAACACGTAACCGCCCGGATGCAGGGGCCACCAGAGAAACCGAATTTTCATAATCATCAGGAAGATCGTAAACAGGAAACTGCTGCCGATAACGCCGAGTTCCGGCACACCCGTCTCCCGTGGAGCGTAGTAGAATTATAGAGGGTAGAATCTCCCTCGTAGAACCCATCTAAGATACGTGCGCTTTTGATTGCAATCCAACTGGGAATATTGTTTCCAAAAAGCGATAGCCATTCGTTTTCGGGGGTTGCGAACCGAAACGTATGCGTAAGCGCTGGGATGAGGTACCCCATCATCATATGCCCGCTGATCGTTGATACCATCACGACCATCACGTAAATGGTTTGCAGGTCGGCTTCCGACATCGCCAGACGCGGCATAAATCGCTGGAGCAGTAGATTGACAAGTACAAATCGGTATTGAGACGCTACAGGTTACGAACCTGCTTAAGAATCGAAAGTTAGCAAAGGCGTTATCTGATACGGCACTCGGAGGTTTTCTTGAGAAACTCAAGACGAAAGCCCAAGCATTGGGTATCCCGATTGTGCAGGCGGATCGCTTTTTCGCACGTTCTAAAATCTGTAGCACCTGTGGACATAAAAAAGACGACTTAACGCTATCAGATAGGCAGTATCAGTGCAATCACTGCGGAAGGTCCATAGACCGAGACACTAACGCAGCACTCAATTTAAGAACGCTCGCCGCGGGATACGCGGAGAGTTAAAACGCTTGTGGAGTTTCTATAAGTCCTCCACTTGCGGGAGGCGCGAAATGACGAAACAAGAATCCCACCGCTTTAGCTGTGGGAATGTCAACAAATTGGATAACTCATCAAGACAGTTTTGTCACCGAGGTTTAGTTTGGCAGATAGGAACGAATCTGCTATCCTTTACCAGATAGATGCGGATATGTGTACGCATAGATTTTTCGGCTCAATTTCTGGGATAACCGCTAAAATTTTCAGGTTTTTTGTAAAAAAGCAAAAAAATGCGGTTTTACTCTTAACTTTTTTCGTTTGGGTGTCATATATAGTGGCAAATGCAACAGGTTGTATTGTGGTTACATTCCAGTGGACTACCAGTTCTCAATCAAAGGAGTTCGTTATGTTCAAAAACAGCAGGTTCGGGGATATTTTCTCAAGCAGAAGTCTTCTCGCGGGTTTCGTTTTCTTTTTGCTGTGTGTCGGTAGTAGTTTCTTGTATAATTGGCACGTCCGTCGCACCACTCAGGACGAATTGGCGCAATCGTCCGTGTTGCTGCAGCTTGAGCGCAAAAACAAGACTCGTCCTGCGGCAGACGCTGTAGATACCAGTCCGGTGGACTTTGAACAAGCGGAAACATTTCTTGAACCGGTTGAGACGTTACCACCCATGCTTACCCAAATGCCCCAAAACGATGCCGAGTTTAAGGTGCCCCCTGAATTAGAGATGGATGTTGTTGAGCCTTCAGAATTGAGTCCAGAGGTAGCAGCTCCGTTTGATTTCAAAACAACTCCGTCGGGGTACCCGCTGACTCCATATTGGGATCGATCGATGGAGTTGCAGGAACAACTCAGCTACGAGCACAAACTCATCGATCATGTCTTGGTTAAACTCTGGAATCAGGACGTACGCGATTTCGTAGGGGGATCTATTGGTAAAAATGGCAGAGTTCATCCCCACTATGTCAATACGCTCTACGTCAAATGGAAAGAGATCCGTTATCCGGATGGGACGCTGGGCCCCGTCATTAGCAAAAGTTTTGGAGGAGGAGATGTTCGTTTTGAACAAAAAGATATTTTCGACTTGCCTCCACCAAATGTACGATTAATTGACTTAGATTCATCTGAAGGCCAAGGTATTGATCCTTATGCCTTTTTAACTTCACAGGAGTTACCATAATGAAAATCTTCAGTTTTCTGCTCATTACCAGTCTCTTATACTTTATCATGTCTTCTAGTAGTTCTTCAACTTTGAACTTAAGGGATATTTTTTCGTTTGTAGTAGGGCAATTCATTGCCCGTTCTTGCGTTATCGACGTGCGATAAATCGCACGACTACGAACCTACCTATAAACTCAATCTTGATGCAATACTAGTAGTCTAGATGCTGGTGTTTCCGCAAGTGCAAGTGCTTCTACTTATAGTTACAGCAGCGGGAGTCATTCCAGTGCAAGTGCAAGCGCATCCTCTAGTGACGATATAGCATACGGAGGCCTGTCTATTTCGGCCTCAGCAGGTTCTGATTCTGATAGTGAAAGCCGGAGATATTCCGGTGCAACATCTGCTTCTGTTAACGCATCTACCGATGGAATTACGAGTGCCAATGCCTCGGCATCAATCGGAGGTGTTGATAATAACGGAAATGGACAGCAGGATTATGATAGTGCATCTGCATCTTAGTTTTCATGCTTACAAATATAGGACTTACGCAATTTACCGGTAGGTGCGGCTTAAAACCGTACCTGCCGCATGAATGGGGATAGGATCCCTCCTCAATTTTGCGTGAGTCCTCTTCAAAATACATCTGAAATGGTAGCATCCGCGAGCTGTTGTAGAGCGTAATTTCACATAGGGTGAAACTCTCTCAAACCGAAAGTCTTGAAATAAAATACTTTTCTTGACAGATAGAGACAAATATGCTATCCTTCATAGTAAAATCCATAATGACGTGGACATTGTGGAGAACTTTCTTTGGAGGCACGAGGAGGTTTCTTATGAAACTGAGGTGTCGATCGGAAGGCATGAAATGTCCGTCTTACACCCATGAAGGCGTTTTTAAGGCGACTGATGAAACGCTCAGCCGTTTTGAAAGTGATCTGAATCGGTGTGCGAACTGCACTGCTTACGCAACGCCGGCTCTTCCAAGTATTCAAGAAGATTTATTGCAAATCGCTCGGATAACGCTCTGGAAGAAAGGACCTGCTTTTGACCCAAACCACCAGCGAAAGGCATCCTTTCGTAGTTATATCCTTCCATGGGTCTGTGGAGCATTGACACGCGAAAAGAAGAAAGAGGTGCAACACTCCTGGCGGTTTACGTCTGTTTCCTATGAGGATGACGCTTCTCAAGAAAACTCAGAGGCACATCGCAACGAGCAAAGGAGAAGGGGGTTCGCATTGCCAGACGAGCGAGATGACTTTGTGGATAGACTCATCTATGAAATGTGGAACGCCGATTTCGAGAAGGCACTGCCGCGACTCCTACAACGTTTGACGAAACGTGAACAGCAGGCGTTCACCTGCATCCGACAGAACCTGAAGCAGGTGGATATAGCGGAACGACTCACGCTGAGCAATCCGAGAATCAATCAACTCCTGAAACAGGTGGAAAGCAAATTGAGACGTGAATGTCAAAATCTGGGACTCATTGAATAGAGGCAAATATTATGAACGACGCATAGCGGCGATTGCCACTGCCAGCCTCAACGCTGGAGCGCAATCGCCTTTCTTTTTTTAAGCCTCTACTCTCTCAATAATCTCCCCGGTTTCCCGGTCCCTGAAGATGCGTTTCATTCTGCCATCCGGCATCCGTTCACTCTTGAGAGGGGCATATCGCTCATCGGCATCCGCCTCGGTGGTTTGTGCATCGGCGGTTTCTGTTGTACCCCGCCACTCCTGAAGTTCAACGACTTCCCACTGTTTAGATTTCGCGGATTTATAACAAGCATCGATAATAGCGTTCACGACGTAACCGTCATAGAAGGTTTCCATCGGTTCACGTCCTTCGTCAATCGCGTTGAACATATCGAGGAACATATCGCGATAGCCAAGCTCCGCAACCTCATCACCAACGGGGAAGAGCCAACCCGTGTCGCTCTCTGCTTTCTCAGCGACGTATCCCCCCTGCCCGACAGCCGTGAACATCTCATAACCTGTGCGGAGCCAGTGGTTGAGCCAGATGGTTCCTTCACTCCCGGAGACCTCGTCACGCAAATCCATGCCGCCTCGGAATGCCCAGCCGACCTCGAATTGTCCCATTGCTCCACTCTCAAATCGGATAAGCGCAATGCCGTGGTCTTCCGCATCAATGGGATGTACGAGCGTGTCTGCCCAGCACATCACCTCAAGCGGTCTGTTATTTTTCCCGACGAAGTTTCGGATGATCTCGATGCAGTGGCATCCCATATCGACAATGGCACCACCGCCTGCTTGCTCCAGATCCCAGAACCAATCACTATGTGGACCCGGATGCGTCTCGCGGGAACGCACCCACAGGATCTTACCGAGGGCACCGTTGTGGACGGACTCTAACGCTTTGAGGGTTTTGGGGGGATAGACGAGATCTTCAAGATAACCGCCAAATACACCGGCGTTTTCAACGATGTCCAACATCGCTTTCGCCTCTTCAGCAGTGCGTCCAAGAGGTTTCGTAGAGAGGATGCTTTTGCCGGCTGCTGCCGCGAGTTCCACGGCTTTCAGGTGCAAGTTATTGGGTAATCCAATAACAACGGTATCCGTTTCAGGGTGATTGATCGCCTCTGAGAGATCGGTTGTTGCGTGCGGGATGTTCCACTCTTCGGCGAACGCTGTCGCGCGTTCTTCGCGCCGTGAATAGACGCTGTGGACGCGGTCTGCGCCGCGCTGGTTGTGGAGTGTCATCGTGTAGAACATTCCGATGAGTCCAGTGCCGAGCATCGTGACGTTATGGCTTCTGAGTTCTGACATTGCTTTTCCTTTAAATGAAAAGATAGTGATTTGTTACAGGAACATTCTTAACTTTAACCATCAACATCGACTCCGGTATAAATGTTAAAGCACGAGTTGATGGTTAAAACTGACAACTGATAACTGACAACTATTGGGCTTTGTATCCTGCGATGACCCCTCCATCGTTAACTGTCCAACAGTTATTCGAGTCGGTTGCATGAACGCCTTTAAAACTATCAATTCCACCCACTGATGCAGGGGGCTTGTTCCAAGTTTTGCCGCCATCGGTTGTGTGTAAAATAGTGTTATAGCCGCCGACTACCCAACCGACCATGGCATCAACGAAGATAATATCGTGGAGATCGTCGTATGAGTCGGTTTTTTGCTGATTCCACGTTGCACCGCCGTCGGCGGTATGAAGAATTAAGCCGCCTTGTCCGCATATCCAACCCATGTTTTCATCAACGAAGTGGATACCAAACAGGTTATCATCGACGCTGGCAAGGTTCCGTTTCTCCCAGGTTTCACCGCCATCCGTGGTGTGCAGGAGCGTTCCGAAGGAACCGATAACCCAACCCATTGTAGGGGAGACGAACCAGATATTTTCAAGGTTGTTCCGGGTCTCGCCGACGCGTGCCCGTTCGGAACTCCCTACCCACGTTTCGCCGCCATCGGTTGTTTTGAGGATCGTGTTCTCGCTTCCGGCAATGAAACCGGTTGTTTCACTAATCATCTGGATACCCATCAGATTGGCGCGAAGGCGTCCTGGCCTACCATCACGTCCGGGGGTATCGCTCATCGCCATTTTCCGTGTCCAAGTTTTACCCCCGTCTTCGGTCTTCAGGATAGTCGCTCTACCGCCAGTGATATAGCCGACGTTTTCATCTACAAAGTAGATATTATAGAGCGGCGCACCACCGCCACCACCGAACATACCCGCTGGGGGACCACCCGCACCGGGGGGACCACCGCCACCCCCCGGACGTCCGCCTGGTCTTTGCACGGCACCGGGGGGACGCATATCAACTTCGATTTTGCCCCAGATTTTGCCACCGTCCGTCGTCACCAATATTAAACCGTTATCTCCAACGACCAAACCTCTCTCGTTATCCATGAAATAGACATCTTGTAATCTGGCATCAATTCCATCATCTCGGACGAAGTTGTCTTCACGCAGGATCGTCCACGCTGCTTCGGAAACTGTTGCGAAACAAAAAAGCATCGCAACTCCGAGTAAAGCGATAATCGTTCTAATCATGATAATCTCCTTTTTTAGCTGACTGAAATGCATTGTAAATCTGGCGTGCTCTGCTTTCAACATCCCCTAAGTAATTTTGACCTATTTGTTCGGTGTAAAGTTCGGTTAATTCACCACTTGCTTCACCGAAGGCTTTGGCGAACTTCCGACAGACGTCCTTATCGCTGCCAGAGGCGTAGGCTTTGGTTTTCGCATCCGTGCCGGACTTTCGGACCTCAACACATTTATCGTGAAACTTGAGATAACTTCCGTCGCCAACAAATCTGACATCCTCAAGCGTTGAGAAGTCAAGGCTCGGCAGGGCATCTGAGAGGATAGCGCGTGCTTGTTCTATATCTATTATCCCATCTCGGAGCGCAATGGCAATGCCGAGAAAAAACAGGTCGTTTTTATCGCGTTTCATCTCGCCTTCACGCTTCGCTGCCCGGAGTTTTTCAGGATTCGGCTCCGATTCGTTGTAATACGTGATGTCCTCTCTCACGTCATACATCGCTGTGATTTGGCTCTCTGCAAAGACAGCTGCGAGATAATCAGAGAGGGTGATATTCGCCGCTTTACAATGTGCTGCGAGTGCCGTAACCAGAACCATGGATTCACCTGCCGATTTTTCGCGCATCGCAATCGCTGTGCGACCGCTTTGGCTCTGGATGAGTTTTTCGGGACCGGTAATCATTCCTCCGCTCTCTTCACCTGCGAAAATCAGTCGCGGTTGGACACCGAGTGAAATCGTTTTACCGTAGACATCTTGAACAACAACGGGTGCCTCTGGGGCATCAGCCAACTGTCGTTCAATCTTTTTCATAATCGCGGCGATCTCCTTGAAACCGACAGGAACGTTAATGACCTTCACAGTGTTCGCATCACCCCACTGATCCCAAGCGAGCGCAGAGGGGGTTGTCTTAATCATGAACCGCGGATGATCTTTCCAAAGACCGGAGGTTTTCAGTTGCTTGGCGTAGAAGTCCATCAACATAAGGAACGCTTGATTCGGCGTATAAATCGTCAAGAGTCGGGCGTCACCGAGATCAAGAAAATCAATGCCGAGTTGTTCCAACGTTTCTGATCGTGATGCATCCTCTATTTCACAGACGATGAGTCGGTCGCCATCTGGATCGGTCGCTTCGATAATGGTTCCGATAGGCTGCGATTTGAGTTTCGTTGCGTAATCTGTGGATGTGACGACATTGAGGATACTAAAGTCGCAACCGAGATCGTAAAATTCAGTTTCACCCGTTTTCGGATTCCGATCGAGTTTTCCGATGTTGTGATAGAGCGGGTCCGCCTCAACGTGGAGCCAGCGAACAGAGTTGGCGATTCCCAACCGTTCAAAGATGGCACGCATCGGACGATACATACACCCACCAACACAATCGACAACAATCGAAGGTTTCGTCTCGCGGATGAGTTTGAGATTCGCATCTGTAGCAACGCCGTCTTTGAGATAGCCGACATACAGCTGCACGCCGTCGTGAAGTTCCTCCAGTCGTTCAAAATCGATGTGAGCGTCGCTAACGGCACTGAACTGAATGGGATAGCCGTCCGTCTCAGCGATTGTGAGAATCTCTTCAATTTTGTTGACGAACCGCATGGATTCCTCGGGCAGGTATTGGCTTCCCTGATTGTTGAGGTCTTTGGTGGCGTTTTTTGTGCTGACGGAATGGCTTGACGTGACATGTTCGCCGCCGTCTAAATCAAGCATAAAGATCAAAAAGGATGCCATCCAGATGGGGAGGGTGCCAAATGATTTCGGCACATACGTCCGAATCCCTTGTGCGGCTTGGATACGGGCGATGTGTTCAACATATTTCTGCGAGTTGTAGCGCACCTCACATCCTGCGAGCTTTTCAACCAACCTTCCATCTGTGGTTTCATTCGCGACGAGACTTTTTCCGAGCGTTGCTAAAATAATCCCAATCTGGTTAATCGGGAAGCGGGTGTCCCATGGGTATAAAATATTTTGTGGCCCGCGGATACCGGCGGTCGAGACCTGTGCTTCTTTCGCGTAGTTACGGAACCATTCCCAGAGGTTCAAACGCGCAATCAGTTCCTTATCAAGTTGGAACGTGAATGCTTTTGGTTCATCTTGCGGAAACAGGGGTGTTTTTATGGAATCCGGCGTATTCTGCTCAACGACTGCGAAGAGCTGCTGTTCAGTACGATCCCTCTTATGGCGATAGCTTTCGTCGACTGTGATAACCATCAACGCCCTCCTAACGAGGATAGGAATTTGGTAAACATGTTATCATATTTCCTTATTTTTTTCAAATCTGAATCGCAGATTCCCGTGTGCCCCTGTTTTCTATTTGACGATTCAAGTCGCCTGTGTTATAATTTTTTAAAAGAGCCATTATTTCTAAAACAACCTAAAAAATAAAAAGGTGGCTTATGTGTTAAAATAGATAGTGGAGAAATTTAATGTCTGTTGACCACGCAACGACAGGGCGCGATTTTCTAGATCCAGTACTCAAGGAAGTCATGGCGTTTAAATTTGCACAACTGTCGCTCCCTGTTGAGACGCAAGTAGAGATCAGTCGTTTGCCTCGGACGATGGATGCGCTTGTCGTTCTGGAACAGGAAACCGAACGTTTAAAAGTCCATAAACAAACGATTTTCAATTATTTCCGCATCCATAATCAGATTGAGTTTAAGGGTAAAGAGGATCCCTTAACACAGTCTGAATACCACCTGATTAGGGGTCGCAGTTACCTCTACCTTGGTGAAAAGAATATATCGTCTTCTTTAATGACGGTTACGATTATTTCTGCTCGCCAACCGAGGAAACTCCTTTATCACTCTAATCTTGATGTGAAGTGGGAGTCAGAAAGTGCGGGGCATTACAGAAGTACAGACATCTTTCCGGTGAACCTATTTGTGTGCAACGAACTTGAACTTGTCCCGAAAAATTATCCGCTTCTCCTTTTTGCTACCTCAAAGGAGAAGTTTCGGCAATTTGTTGAACGTATTGTAGGCGAGGAGGATATAACTTACATTTATTATGCTTCGCGCATCGAACCAGCACTTACAAAGGAGATATTAGACATGGCAGGAAAACAGAGTTTATACGAAAAGCAACTCCAACAGATCGTTGATGTTATGGGGACCGACCTCCTGAAAAAAATGACCCCCGAAGAACGTATGGATGGTTTAACAGTTTCCCAACGGGTTCAAGGTTTAACAGTTTCCCAACGGGTTCAAGGTTTGACAGTTGGTGAAAGATTAGCAGGCCTTAGCCAAGACGATTTACAAAGTTTGGAACCAGATATGAAAATGGCACTCCTGCAGCTATTGGAGCCGTCAAATGGAACGCCGCAGGAATAAAGCAAGCGCACCGTTTTTGGATGCCGAAAGGGTATTATAACGACTTGTGCTAATTAACATGTCGTTTCTTCTGTTTTCACAGGTGTTTAGTTTTATGAAATATAGGACTTACGCATACTGCTCTTTTGTAGCATAAACTTTTAGTGTGGGTTTCCACCAGAACACTGTGTTTTCCGAAAAATCTCATCTCACAGAACAGACGACAGTCAAAAGTGCGTAAGTCCTGAAATAAACATATCGTCCCTACGGGACTGAAAGGGGGTGTATGCCGTTTTTCTATAAACATATCGTCCCTACGGGACTCAAGAGGGGCAGAACTCGTGAGAAACAGATAAAAAAATGGCACTTCTGTGAAGTTGTGTTTTACAAACAGTTATTTAGCACAAGGCGTGAATTGTTAAAGGATAGTGTCATTTTTGGTTTCTATAGTATGCTACAAAGATGTAAACTTATTTGCCAAATCTACTATAAGTGTAAAAGTAATGTGGCGTTCCATAGTAGACGAGGCAACTTCGGTCCTACCGTTCCCGTTCTGAAACCAGTAGATCAAACGAATTGCTCTGCCATCCGCCTTCCATAACGATGTTGTCCCGCGTTTCACGCAGACGATCGACCATACGTGCCTTCATACGGCGGAGGACGTGCTTGTATCCGAGATGGTTCGCCAAGTTATGGAGTTCATGAGGATCGCTCTTCATGTCGTAGAGTTCGTCCTCACTGTATGGGTTATAGACGTATTTCCACGAATTCGTCCGTACCATCCTGACAGAGGCAAGCGTCGGTTCATACCCGTGAAATTCAGCGAACACGTCATCGGGCCAATCCTCTACCGTTTCCCCTCTTAACAACGGCATAATGGACCTTCCATCGAGCTCCGGCGAAGCTTGCGAGCCGATATTAGGACGTTCGGGCATCTTTGCACCCCCGAGTTCCAAAAACGTCGGCATAAGATCCACAAGATTCACGAATTCATCACACGTCGTTCCGGGTGATGTCGTGCCGGGGTACCGGATGACAAGCGGAATGTGGTGTGTCTCTTCATACATGTGGAACCCCTTGTTGAAAAGCCGATGGCTGCCGAGCATATCGCCGTGGTCGGTTGAAAAGATAACGACGGTATTTTCTGCTAAGCCGTTCGCCTCAAGGCAGTCGAGAATTCGGCGCACTTGGTCATCAATGAAGGTGCAGAATCCCCAATAAGCCGCGATGACCTTCTGCCAATCGGGCCATGTCAAGTGACTGGCGTTCCACCGGAGCATCTCCTTCTGCTGGATGAGCGGTTTGTTGATGAATTGTTCGTCAAAGTTGCCCCACCGTTCAGCAGTGTCGGGATCATACATCGTGTCGTAAGGTGCTGGCACGGCATACGGGAAGTGCGGTCCAAAGAAATTCGCAGCGATCATAAAAGGGTGTTCAGAATCGGAGTAACCGTTGATGAGTTCGATCGTTTTGTCTGCCGTCCACGCTTCCATCGTCCTTTCAGCCGGGAGCGGGTGTCTCCCATAGAAAGGTGCCTCCCCACCCCACTCATACGGCTGGACGGCATCCCTGTCAATTCGGAAATCAATCCCGTCCTCGCGGAGCCATTGGTGCCACTCGCGATAGGGATGCCACTTATCGTAACCCCAAAACGCTGTGTCGCCTTCCTTCGCAAGATGCCACTTACCGATGCAGCTGACCCGATACCCTGCCTCGCCAAGAAGTTTAGGATACGCCGGTTTGTCGAGGATCTGGTTCGCAAACACGGCGTTGAAGTTGCCCATGTTTGACAACTGTCCGTGATTGTGGGGGTAAAGTCCAGTGAGTAGAGAGCCGCGTGCTGGTGAACAGAGCGCGATAGGGGTGTAGGCATTGGTGAACCGCATGCCTGTTGCGGCGATTTCATCGATAGCAGGTGTTCTGCAAATAGGTGCGCCGTTGCAACCGAGTGAATCGAAACGTTGTTGGTCGGTAAGAAGAAAGAGAATATTAGGAGATTGTGCCATTTTTTAATTTTTCCTTGCGGATAAGTCATAGCATCTGTGAACTTAGTAATTTTCGTGTTCGAGTTGCCTGCTCCGTTGTTGCAGGCTTATGGTTTGATACTATACCGTCCATATTCCTGTTTCGGTCACGACTTAACCAACCCCCTGTGCGTAATGTAATGGAGCACAGTCCAGGGGCCCATAGTTAAAAAGGTTCGGAGACGATAGCGATGTTCTTCGGTCCCTTGAAGTCGAGTTCAATTCGCTCAAACTGGACCGAATGTCGCCGATAGAAATCCTCAATTGCCGTCAACAACTCGTATTGCCCACGCCGTTCTTCATCCCAGAAATTGCAACACGGAATGATCACGGCGGGTCGAACCAGTGCCGCCTCTCCCAACTGCCGCAACGCACCATCGGGATGGAGCCCAACCAACAGGTCATAATAATCTGCCATCTCAGGCTCAAATTGATCGGGACGATGGTCGATGCCTTTGAGGACTGTGCGACGCGGATCAATGAGTTCACATGCAAAATTTTTCTTTTTGGTGAGAAGACGGGTTAATATTCCCTTCCCACCAGCAACATCGGCAATAGCGTGGATTGTGTTGCCGTATCGTTCGGCGATGAAATCTGCAACAACTTCAAATCGCTCAGGATCCCCATATACCGGGTGTTGTTTTCTACTCATTTTAGATTCTCCGGATTCAATGCTTCTAATTCAGGATGAACAAACCGGCCGTCCTTCCGAATCAGGTTTCCGTCGAAGTACATCTCTCCACCCCCATGTTCTGGTGTCTGTATCATGACCATATCCCAATGGACCGCGGAACGGACACTGTTATCCGCCTCCTCGTAAGCCTGACCGGGTGTGAAATGAAACGATCCGGCGATTTTCTCATCGAACAGAATGTCAAGCATCGGGTTCGTGATATACGGATTGAAGGCGATGGAAAACTCACCGATATACCGCGCCCCCTCGTCTGTGTCAAGAATATCGTTCAGTCTTTCGGTGTTATTCGCCGTTGCCTCAACGATTTTACCGTTTTCAAAGCCGAGGCGAATATCAGTGAAGGTCGTTCCCTGATAGATTGTGGGTGTATTGAAATGGATAGTGCCGTTGATGGAATCTCGCACAGGCGCGGTGAAGCATTCACCATCGGGAATATTCTTTTCGCCAGCACACGGGATCACAGGAATATCCTTGATGCTGAACCGGAGATCGGTGTCTTGCCCGACGATGTGAACTTCATCCGTTTCCTCCATCAGAGACGTGAGGGGTTTCATCGCCTGTTCCATTCGGCTGTAGTCAAGCGTGCAAACGTCGAAATAGTAGTCCTCGAACGCTTCTGTGCTCATCTGTGCCTGTTGTGCCATTGCCGGGTAGGGCCACCGTAGAACGACCCATTTTGTGTGTGGCACGCGGATATCGTTGAGGGGACGTATCCAATGCTTTTGATAGCGTTGCATTGCTTCTGCTGGGACATCAGACAGCTCTGTGATATTGTGGCTCCCACGGATACCGATATACGCCTGGACCTTTTTTATCCGATATATTTCGTATTCACCAATCAATTTTATTCCGGCATCGTCTCCGTTGAGAATAATTTCACGTTGGATGCGGTTCTGCTTGAGTTCCACGAGGGGTATACCACCCGCTTTCCGAACGGCTCGGATGAGGGCAATGACCATCTCTTGTGGGATGTCTATGCCTTCAATGAGCGTGAATTCACCGGGTTGGATTCTCGTGGAATGGGTTGTGAGAACATTTGCGAGTTTATCAAGTCGTGGATCGTGCATATTTACCTCAAAAAAAATATTGTAATTGGACAGGACTTATGCAATGCGCAGTCTTTTCGTCTACAAACTGATACACTTTGGTGAAATGCTTGTATTTACAAGGGATTTGCGCTCGTAGTGAGGCGATTTATCGCTTCTCCGCGTAAGTCCTAAGATATACGTTCCAGCCTGTGAATCATCGCCGATTATAACAATACTGGGGATTTCCATCGCTCCAACTTATAGACTATATTTCTGTCAATTCTGGGACATGTTCGTCTTCATATTTTTCAATCAATACACTGATAACTTCCATGAGTGAAGCCAAGGGATGATCTTCATCCTCACCTACGACATCGATTAAACTATCCAGTACCTCCGTCAGCCGTTGGTATTCGCTTTGTGCGTGAGGAACGAATACGACCTCTGTTAGCAGTGGCCATACATTTTGAACTGTTTGTACTTCCCGTAACATGGTTTATTCCTTCCATTTGCTTTTATTATATTCGTCGTGTGTTAGCACTGCCCGAATATAGACTTTTTGGCGATTGTAGTGTATTGCCGTAATAAGACGTGCCTTGTTGCCACTAATATTGAAAATCGTTAATTTTCCGACTTGATCAGCATGAGGAAACGTTGTCCGCAGTTCAGCAAATGATCGGAAGTTGCCTTGTTTCATTAATCGATACCAATGTTCAAGTGATGCTTGGGTATTCCGATATTTCTGGGTGAACTCATTTAGGCGTCTTCGCGTAATAATATGCATGCGGTACAATGGGTAAGACTTAAGCCGTGGTAAATAGTCATTTGTTTTTTTATTATACATGTCAATCTTGGGAGTAGTCTATCACAATTTGAAATAGATAGCAAGTTTTGGAAACCTGTAAGATTTGAGGTATTGAAACAAAAGCGAAAATCTATTAGAATGGAGTTCAGACAGAAAAGGAAATTTATTTTTTCAGGATCTCTTGGAGGTAATTCGATGAAAGGTTCATCTCTATTGTTCTGCTTCGTGTTAAGTGTTGTCTTCTTATACGGAGGGGTTTGCCCTATTTCGGCACAGGCACCGAGAACTGCCAAAATCGTATTTGTGTCTGCCCGTGATCTTAACCGCGAGATTTACCTAATGAATCCCGATGGGAGCGAACAGGTGAACTTAACGAAAAATCTGGCAGACGATCTTTTTCCTGTCTGGTCCCCGACTGGCGAACAGATTTTATTCGTATCCGATCGCGATGGTATGCGAGATCTATATCTCATGGATGCTGATGGCGGGAACGTCGAAAAAGTATTCAAACGGACAGCACGCAGAGAAAACCCAACGTGGTCACCCGATGGAAAACAGATCGCTTACGAGCGGGGTGAGGTTATCTATATCGCTACGATAGGTAAGCAAATGGAAGAATTGGTCGCCGACGGTTTTGATCCGGCGTGGTCACCTGATGGTAGAGAAATTGCCTTGACATTAAATCCGTTTGGGTCCCATCGTCTTGTCCTTCTGAATATTCACACACGGCGGCAAAGGCAAGTCCTTCCGCAAGGGGTCTCCGCATGGCAAGCAGATCCGGCATGGACAGTTACGGGCGACAAACTCTCTTTTTCTTGGAATAAGAATCCGCTTCCAGTCCCACCGGATGCGATGCCCGGCAAACCTTTCCGCGTCCCACCGGAATGGCTCAGTCAGGAAACAATTTACATTATGAATTCTGATGGAACTGACGTGCAGCAAATTGTTAACGAAGCCGGTCCGAAAGCGAAAAATCCGGTCTGGTCGCCACTCGGCGATGAAATCGTTTATACACAAGAGATTGCTGGTCACCTCCAACTCTTTAAAGTTGATGTAGGCAGTCAAGTGGTAACACAACTGACACATATTGGCGTGCCGTATCAGGCGAACGCGTTAGCCGACTGGTTCGATCCTATAACATTGGATGTGTTGCCGCAACCGCAGCTGCTACCTATTGAGTGGGGGAAAATAAAAAAGAGGTAAATATATTGGTGAGGTGATGGAAGTAATGAAAGCACGTCAACTCTCTATTGGATATATTACGGTTATTGTGATGCTGGTGCTACATCTTCTGCCGGTCTGGGGTTTCAAGTATTTCCCGACGCAAGATGGAGCGAGTCATATCTACAATTCCTACGTGGTGAAGGAATACCACAATCACGAGAACTACCGATTACGCGAAGTCTACGAACTGAACGCCACGATCTTCCCCAATTGGACCTCCCACGCGCTCCTTGTCGTCCTGTTATACGTTTTTCCACCGCTCGTTTGTGAAAAGATAGTGCTTACGCTCTGCATCGGTCTCCTACCGCTGTCCCTTTTCTATTTCCTCAATCGTGTCGAGAAAAAGAATATAGTGTTTGGACTGCTTGGGTTTATTTGTGCCTACAACTACCTACTCCACATGGGTTTCTACAACTTTGTCCTCAGTATGTCCCTGTTTTTCTTCACAATGGGTTACTGGTGGCGAGTCAAGGATAAACTCCGGCTGACAAACATCATTGTCATATACGTATTGTCGTTGGTGACCTACCTCACCCACTATCACTCTTACGCGTTGCTTATCATGTCATTGACGTTCTTCCCGCTCTTCTTATCGACTTATGATGTGTTACATCGGGTATGGAGCCATAAGGAGACATCACAGCCACTCATGCACCGACTCAAGGTAAGTATAGGGATGCACAAACCGACACTGACTTTCATAGGGAGTCTTATACCTGCTTACTTTATCCTGTTCTCCTACTACTTCTACCTTTCCAACAACCACGGAGGTAACAGCAACCATAAGGGTTTTGAATGGTTAAACGACTACTTCTTTGGCATGAAATCCTTGGTCTCTTTCCGAGACGATCATGTGCTGATCGGACGTGTACTGCTGATCTTTTTTGCTATCGCTATTGTCCTGACAATCACCAACAGAATCTGGCAGTGTTACAAATTCCATAAATCAGAGGCATGGAAAGAGACAGGCGAACGGCTCTGGACACGTGCTGTGTCACAAATGGACGGGTTTCTGATCATGTCTGTCGTTATCACAGTGATGTTTTTCATAGCCCCTTGGTCTGGCTACAGCGGTGGCTGGATAAATGACCGGTTTCATCTCTACATATTCCTTATCTTGATTCCATTCTTTGCCGTCAATTTGCATCGGCATATAAACGTTGCTGCGGGAGTGATTATCATTGCTCTATCCTTATGGCATCTCGGTTACAACGTTCACACGTATACCTTGTTGAACCGAGACATTGCCAATGCTATCTCGTTGGAGGGGATGGACGAAAAGGATACAATTCTCACGAGTGAACCGGGGGAATGGGGTGGTTTTTCAGATTCGCTCGGTTTTGAACCGAAATACGTTGAACCCTTCGGTCATCTTGAGTGTCTGTTGGCGGTGCATAAAGGGATCGCTTATCTGGATAACTACGAGGCAAATACAGACCATTTTCCGCTACGGTATAAGGAAGCGTATAAGGAAAAGGAACATCTTGCGGATTTCGCTATCATCTGGCGGACAGAATATGGCGATGTTAGTGGTTTGGAAGAAGAGTATGATCTTATCGATGCTAACGACTATAATCGACTCTACCGTCGCAAACGCACGCCACCCGATCCACAGATGTGGAATGGCGGAACCGTTGTCTCCTTTGACATGCAGCCCGAAGAGGGGCAGACAGCACCCGGACATATTCCTGTATATGTGGATACAATTTACACTGATGGAAAATACGGCTGGTTAACAGTGTCAGCGCGTGAAGCGTCACAAAGCAAATTTGGGGTTTCACAACCTTATGCAGATAGCATTTTGGGGAAAGAAGATGCCGTTTTCCGAGTCGCGCTTCCTAATGGGACCTACGAAGTGATATGTTATTTCAGTGCAAATATAGTAGATGAAGAGGATAGATCTGAACCGTTAGAAGTGAATCTTATCGCGAATGGTCAGAAACAAATTCAGCGGTTGCAGATTCCTGTAGGAAATGAGACGATTGATAGCCGTTACACTATCACAATTACAGATGAGCATTTAACGCAAGTGGTATATACCCATGTAAAAGGTAGATATAACAGGTGGGGCTGGAGCGGTTTTACGATTCAATCAACAGATGGCGAGCCGCGCTTCCGTATTCCCGAAAAAAATAAGGAATAATGAACTAACTGTCAACAAGTTAACACCTTTTACTCCCACCCCTGTTGGACGGAGGTAGCGCACGAGATGAAGGACAGCAGCTTCGATCTGTTGTTTTCGCTCTCATTCTGTTCGAGGTAGGTCCCCGAAAGTGAAATCAGTTCTCTTGCATGGGTATGAGATATTATTTCAATCATTGTTTTTCTATGTCTGTTGTGTTGGAAAGGATTTTTGAAGGATCTCTCTGGATCCTCCTTCCGGTCCTGAAGGTGCCTCTGCAAAGGGTTCAAAGCCCATCTTCTTATAGAATTGACGTGCTGGCTGACCTTCCGGATTATCCTCTCCGAAGGTCGTGACAAATAACTCAGCAGGTGGTTTGATCAAACCAAATACATGCTCTAAGAGAACCGTACCGACACCCCTGCGACGCCATTGCTGGTCCACAGATAACCAGTTGATATGGTGTTCTCTGAAGGACAGAAACAAACCTCCTATCAACGGGGCTCCGGCTGACCGATCTTGTTCTCGAACACAGTAGGCACTCTTCCGATCTATGTTTTTGCGGAGTGCGCGATGAAAATCAGGCTGGTCAACCATCGGTCCGAAGAGAAACTCAACCTGCGATGCTAATTCAAGCCAACCCGGAATATCGGCGCGTGTGGCGATCTGTACCTTCATTGGAGCTTTTCCTTTCCAAGGTCAAAGAGTATCTATATTATTCCTTGTCTACATCTTGATTTAACACAGTAGTTCGGGAAGGTCTTTTATCGAGTTTGCCCGTACTAAAGGAGATGTGCCGGACAATTTCACATCTCGATCCTGGTACCACGCTGCCTGAATCGTCTTCATACCGACAGATGCCGCACCCTGTAGTTCATCGTAACCGCCATCGCCAACAAAATAGGCTTCAGAAGGTTGAACACACATCCGTGAGCAAGCCAGCTCGAATATCTTCCTATCGGGTTTCATTACGCCGACACTGCAGGAAAATACGACAGGATCTACATGATCTTGGAGTGGGCAAAATCGCCAGGCGAGGACCTCTTCTGGTAAGGCATTGCTGATAAGTCCCACTTTCAGTCCACGCGCCCGGACTGCGCGCAACATTTCAAATATCTCAGGCTCAACACGACGCAAGACTTTTGATTTCCATACCTCATGCTCTTGGGCAGCCGTTATAATCTCATTTTTCGTGAGTGGCGACTCGGTGGCTATGCAAAGATCGGTGAAGTGCGCCAGACAATCAGGGAATTTTCCCATCATCGCGGCATCACCGTTCTCCTCCCACCAAAGCGAAGATTTATCTTCGGTCGTGCCCAGTCGCTCATGAAACGGAGCCCGTGCTTGGAAATCTTTTCTCGTTTTTTCGGTGATAAGCGTTTCAAATAAATCAAAGAAGACTGCTTTCAAGTCACTGCTCCGTTAGGTTGATAATTTTTTTCATATTATTTGTGGATTTACATGAAAACATACCCTTGATGCGATCGTCGTGTAGTCTTTGAGACATCAACTCTCCAATACATCCAGACAAGATTTTAAGCGACGATCTTGATCGGCATATTGTTTTAGCCACTCAACGACCGTTTTGCCGTCCCCGAGTCTGGCGTGTAAATCGGCACCGTGTTCTACGAGATATTGCGTCGTTTCTACATGTCCATGACCGGCTGCGCAGTAGAGGGGAAAATGCCCGTGATCTGATATTAGATTGACATCCGCACCACTGCCGACCAATTGTTCTACAATTTCCAGGTCCCCGTTTCGAGTCGCATGATGCAAGGCTGTATCGCCACGGGCGTAACGCTCCTGCACTAACTTTGGGGTGTCTCGGAGCATTGCGTTAACTCGCGACACATTGGCTAAGAAAACGGCGTATATAAACTGACGTGCAATTTCGCTCGAGGGTTTGGCATGTGCATCTAACCCCCCATACGTAATGAGTAGTGATACGACTTCTTTATTGTCTGGCACTTCGCCAGCATAGTGAATGGCATAGCCATCATGGGCTGCCAAATCGGCACCACAGTCTATGAGATATTTAACAACATCGTAGTGCCGTCTTAATCCGGCATGAAATATAGGACACCATGCGTATCTGTCGTCTTGGTTGACCAGATGAGGGTACTGTTCAACGATTTTCTTTAGGGTATCGAGATCCCCGTTGGCTGCTGCGTCATGAATTGAAATGAATGTCATATCTATTCTCCGTGTGTTAGGTTAATTACCACACATACAAATGGGGTTCTTTTTCCCGAATCAACGCCTTCACCTGCGTCGATTCGATTTGCAGAGCAATCTCTTCGCTCCCCATGTAATTGCGCCATTCTGTATCGGGAAGTAAATCCATCTTGTAAAGGATTTCCCGAATTGATTGACATATCGTGTGGATGATCTCGCTGCGCGTTTCATGATTGTTTGCCGATTCGAGTTTCTTGAGAGAGGGTTCTATCCTGTCCATCCATTTCAGAAGGCTTTGTGCCTGCCAGTGTAGCCATTTCCAGTATACGGGAAAGCGTTTATTGAGCAGACACAGGAGTCTGAGAGTGCCTTCCACAAAAGCACCCTGGCCGATGAGTAAACCTATACCATCTCCACGTTTCGCTAAACGATAGCACGAGTTGTAGTCGCCATTGTGCCAAAGTCCCCAGAGATCACTCGCGATCTTCCACTTCCAGATGTCTACCGGGTAGTACGCCTTTTGAAAAGCGGATATGCGTTCGCTAAGGGCATTGGACGGGTCGTAGAGAACAAAACCTGACGACGCATAGCAGAGGTTGTTATCATCGGCGGCAGCCCATTCCTCGATCGTCACAGGTGGATAGGCAGATTCGTGAAAATCATGATAGACTGCGTCGATGGTGTTTATCCGTATGGTCTTCGGTTCCAATTTGGTCGTGTCAATTCCTAAGAACGCATCTGGGATAGCCGCCTCCAGAGCTTGAGAAATAGAAGAGCCATACTCGGCGATATCCTCTTCCGGCAGCAGGAGTTGGCACTTACTGGGTCCCCAGTCGTGATCGCGTGACAGCTCGTCATCGGCACCAAGAACATCGGATCCTAATCCGATGATTCCAGCACTAAGGCGGGGAAGGACATCTGGAAAGCGTTTTTTTAAAACGGGTAGAAAGACTTCATTAAATAAAACTTTACAGTATACGTGTCCCTTCAGCGGTAACGCATAGTTTTTAGGATTGAATTGCGAAGAGTCTTGTTCTTTCATCAGCTCCTCTTAGATGATACGACGGTTTGATTCAATGTTTGCTATAGGACGGACGTAAAATTGTGACGCGCCCTGTAAACTGCTGGCGAGGTTTCAAACCTTAGCCGAGCGCATTCACTACAGCGTCGCCGACCTGTGAGGTCGTGGCTTGACCGTCAAGGTCCGGTGGGAGGATTTTCCCTTCTTCGACGACCTTTAGGACGGCTGCATCTATTGTTTCTGCCGCTTTCCCCTCACCCATGAAACGCAACATCATCGAACCAGAGATAATTGCCGCCAGCGGATTCGCGATGCCCATTCCCATGATGTCGGGGGCACTCCCGTGAACCGGTTCGAACATCGACGGGAATCGGCGTTGCGGGTCGATATTGCCGCTCGGAGCCAACCCCATGCTTCCGGTGATAATCGCGCCGATGTCCGTGAGAATGTCCCCAAACAAATTACTGGCGACGACGACATCAAAGTCCTCGGGTCTCCGCACGAAATCCATGCATGCCGCGTCCACAAGCAACGATTCTGTCTCTATGTCGGGATACTTTGCAGCCACTCGCTCAAAGGCTTTGTCCCAGACAATCATGCCGTAACCTTGGGCGTTCGACTTGGTGACCGAAGTGACTTTGCATTTTTTGTCTCGTGCCCGAGCCTGCTCGAAGGCATAAGTAATAATGCGCTCGCAGCCGTGACGCGTAAATACGCCAACCTGCACACCGACCTCTTCGGGAAACCCTTGGTACTGGAACCCACCGACGTTGGCATACTCCCCTTCTGTGTTCTCTCGTATCACCACTAAATCAATATCCCAGGCACCTTTACCCTTGAGGGGTGTGTTAATGCCGGGATAGAGGACACTCGGTCGCTCACAGACGTATTGATCGAATCTACGTCGGATCGGCAACAAAAGCCCATTGAGCGTCACGTGATCTTGGATATCAGGATGTCCGACTGCCCCGAGGTAAATCTGGTCGAACGTCGCCAAGGTGTCAAGTGCATCGACTGGCATCATGTGCCCATGCTTGAAATAGTAGTCTGAGCCCCAAGGGAACTCCACAAAGTCCCATTTGATGTTATACCTGTCGGCGATGGTGTTGAGGACCTTGAGTCCTTCTTCCATCACTTCAATTCCAATGCCGTCTCCTCGAATTACCGCAATCTTGTATTCAGCCATATTTTCTCCTGCTAAAGTGGTGTCTACGTTTTGGTTTGGCGAAGGTTATCTTGGACCACAACTGAAGATAGAGGGTTAGGCAGTATTGTGTCCATCTGAGAACACAAAATCAAAAACCAACGCATCTCCGATTGGCACATAACCGATTTTGATGTAGATGCTGTTAGAAGTTGGATTGGCTAAAGGTGAAAGTGGTAGATTTGTGACGCCTCTCGCCTCAAATACACGCATTCGCTTGTCTATGCTGGCTGATACATCGAGCATGCCTTCAACCCAACACTCAGAAAAGACTTGGGCTTCTGTCTCCGGTCCAACGACTCCCGGTATCTGGATGTCAATTTCACGGAGGTGATCTACAAGATGAACGATAGCGGTTTGGATGTTCGCGTTAATTCTGCTTAAGATGATTCTCTTAGGGGGTGTCATGAGTGAAACGCCAACGACTCTTCCATGCTCCAAAATACTCAATAGCAGCGGCAATTCGGATCCGTAATAGTATGGGTCCTCAGCGAGCCTATAAGCCAAACCGATCGGCAAATTATTTTCACTCTCATTCTGTTCCAGATAGGCACCAGAAAGTGAAATAAGTTCGCTTGCATGGTTGTGAGATTGTATTTCGATCATCGTTTTCTATTGCCTCTAACGTTTTTTACTGACTCTGGTTGATTTTAGAATTACCTATTAGTATTTTATCCTAATTCTGCTCACTATTCAAGTGTAGTGCTCGGTATCGCGATCAGGAGAGTTGAATGGTTCTTTGATGTTAGGCATTGCATAAGATGGAAGTTTATGCTATGCTCTCATGCAAAGAAGGAAATCAGAACTATCTCTGACACTTAAGCAAAGGAGAAACCGATGCCGAACACTCAAGAAATTGGTTGGAACGCTGTTAGTAAAACCGGGGTCGTTGCCGCGGGGGGTGCGAAAGCGGTTGCCGCGGGGATCGAGATTCTGGAAGCGGATGGCAATGCGGCAGACGCAGCGGCGGGAACGATTCTTGCACTCAATGTCACCGACCACGGTGCCTGTTCTATTGGGGGTGAGGTGCCACTCCTTATCTTTGACTCGGAAAAACAGGAAGTGAAATCGCTCTCCGGGCAAGGACGTGCACCGCTTTCACAGACTGCCATCGATTGGTACATGGAAAACGGGATTCCAAACGGCGACATCAAAATGGCACCCGTCCCGTCGGTTGTGGACCTCTGCACAACGACACTCAAACTTTACGGGACCAAAACGTTTGAGGAGATCGTCGCACCTACATTGGCACTCCTTGATGCTGGTGAGGCAGATTGGCACCCTGATTTGGCGGTCACCCTGCGTCGGATGGTTGAATCGGAACAGAAGACATCTGGGAGCCGTGAGGACAAAATCCAAGCGGCAAGCGATCGTTTCTACGGACGAAACGGTGCTGATACCGACATTGCCGATGCATTAGAAGGTTTTTACATTGACAAGGGCGGGTTCCTCCGTAAGACAGACCTCGCTGCGCATGTTACGCTTATTGAGGCCCCTGTAGCAGTTGATTATCGCGGGTATAGGGTATACAAGTGCGGTCCTTGGACGCAGGGTCCCTATCTCTGTCAAGCGTTGCGTTTATTGGAAGGTTTCGATCTCAAAGCGATGGGTAATGCCTCGACCGACTATGTGCATGTGGTTACGGAGGCACTTAAATTGGCGATGGCGGACCGCGACGCGTATTATGGCGACCCAGAATTTGTTGATGTTCCAATGGCCGCATTGCTTTCGGATGCCTATACCGAAATTCGCCGACCGCTCATTGATATGCAGAAAGCCTCACACGAGGCGAGACCCGGTGATGTGGATAATATGGAACCCCTAAAGGCAGGTGGTGTCTTTCGACCCGGAGTGGGGGGAACGACGACCTGTGCGGTTGCTGACCGATGGGGGAATGTCGTCGCTGCGACACCGAGTGCCAACGTCTATCACGCAGGCGGCATGGTCGGACCGACGGGTGTCAGTTACGGCAACCGTTTGCGTAGCCTCAATACAACGCCTGGACATCCGAATTGTATCCAGCCCGGAAAGCGTCCGAGAATCACGCTAACACCGACACTCGTTCTCAAAGAGGGTACCCCGATTTTAGCGATAAGCGTTGCCGGTGGGGATCTACAGGATCAAGCGACGATAAATTTACTGCTCAATTTCGTTGAGTTTGGTATGCAACCCGAAGCGGCTGTCACAGCACCGCGTTTTGCCACTGCGCATCACGAAGATTCGTTCGATCCGAATCCGAACCGTGTAGAGACGTTCGGGCAAGCGGGTTCGTTAACGATCAACGATAGTGTGAGTGAGGGTGTTCGAGAGGAGCTTGCCGGTCGCGGCCATCAAGTTAGAGCACACAGAGGTGCCATTGCCGCGCCTTCCATGATCCATATCGACACAGATAGTGGAACCTGCTACGCTGCTGGTGACCCAGCTGCTGGACGACACGCGGCAGGCTTAGGATAAAAATGATGCCCTGCTGTTCCTAAAAAAAATCGCGTGGGTGGATATCTTCAACGAATAAACTGATATTATGCATCAAAGTCCCCTCTCAAGATACGCTCGGAAGGGGATAAGGCATCTTCATCGTCTAATGCTACCTCAATCTCTGACTTTTTCCATAGGGGACCCACATGCATCATATTGAAAGGCTCAATTTCTGTATTCCTGTTGACCTTGCGACAAACATATAAAGATTCAGCGGGAACGAGATCGGGCAGAAGCGATGAATGCGTTGTCACAATAAATTGGACATCTTCAAGACGCATACGGGTTTCCAAAAACTCGGCGATACGCTGAATTCTACGAGGATGAACGCCGTTCTCTGGTTCCTCAAATCCTATCAATGTAGGAGGTGCCTCAGCACTAACAAGTGCTAAGAGTCCTAAAATTCGGAGTGTGCCTTCCGACAGGACGCGGGCAGAAATGCGCTTTTCACCTTCACGAAGATCCAATTCGACCTCGCCTAATTCGTTAACACTAACATCAATTCCCGTTATAGATGGAATCATCGTCCGAAGCGATTTCTCGACGGATTGAAATTGTTGCTTATTACGAGTTTGCAAGGTATTGAGAAAGGCTGCGAGGTCCTCCCCCATCGATCCGATATCGTAAACCGCCTTGATTGGGTTTGGGAGTCGCATTTGTTCTCTCGGCTCAAGGTAGAAGGTAAGCCAGTTTGCCAACTCTCGCTGCATGGCAATCAAATGCGGATAGTGCGGTGGATAGTGTGATCTCGAAAGAATGCTGTAGTCAAGATAGCGTTCATAGTAGAGGGGATGTGCCTGCCCCTCCATCCGTAGATGCAATCGATTTTCCATTCGCTCTAAGAAAGGCTTCCTGTTCTGTTTTGGTCGTCCCTCGTCGGTTAATGCTGTGAGATGTTCATCCGCCACGCGTAGAATTCCTTGCTTTGGGAGCATTTCAATCTCAATCCGATACCGCAGGTCCTCCTCGCGCACGGGGGGCAGTCGGTCTGAAGTAGATTTATCTACACTTTGTGTATTTTTCGCTGCTGTTTCCCTTATTTCCTGAATACGCCGATTGACACTGTCAATAACAGCAGCAGAAAGCTGGACATCTACCTCTACAGTAAAGGACACACTTTCTTTTTCCAGAAGACTCTTGATGCCCTCGTCCCTAAAAGTAAACGATTCCAACGGATGTCCTCGATATGGCGGGTCAAATGCTTCTTCCAAGGTTTGGGAGGTCGTTATCCGGGACAGAAGTTGCAGGGCATCAAGGAAATTGCTTTTTCCCGAAGCGTTAGGACCAACGAGCACGGAAAGAGGTTTGAGATTTAACTCAAGATCCACGAGTGATTTATACCCTTGAATTCTGATTCGCTTCAGCATAGTAATATGCCTCCGTTCAATACCCCAAACTCCGCAGATACTCTCGGTTTACAACTGCGGCTTCAGCGGGTGGACGCGGCGGATAAGGACGGTCGAGTTCGACAGAGACCCATCCGTCATAACCGACGGATTCGAGTCCTTTTAGCGCAGCTTTGACATCAAGTCCCAGGTTTCCCGCGCCCAGTTCCGCAAAGCGTGCTTGTTCTCCGAAACGGTGTGTTCTATAATCCCATGTTTCTGGATCGTCTGAATGGCAGTCTTTGAGATGGACATGCCCAATTCGATGCCGCAAATTTTCGCTCTCAAAAACCTGCATCGGATCACTGCCAGCGGCGAGCATGTGTCCTGTGTCAAATAATAACCAGAGACTCGGTGCTGCTCTCAAAAGGCGTTCCGCATCCTCGACCGTCTCAAGCAGGGTGCCGAGATGTGCGTGATGGAAGCCTTTGATATTGTGTGCGTCACAGAACGCGAGGACATCGTCTAACGTTCGGGCGGCGTTCTCGAAATCGGTATCGCTTGGGTCGGGTCCACCCCATTCTGAGCGTCTCAACGAAGGGACTTCAGCGGCATCATTGCCCAGAGCGATATTAAACTTAACCCTGTCAAGTCCTGCTCCGCCGGCGTTGACAATATGAAGTCCGAGACTCCGTGCGAGCGTCGCCATTTCAACGAGTTCATCGGCTGTTTCTATTCCTAAACCTTCGACACCGTCCCACCCAGCGTCAGCGACTTCACGCAACACTTTTTCCGGATTATCTCGCTGTTCACCCCCAAATTGAATGAGGTGGCAGGCAAGTCTGAATCTTCCCATGGATATTTCTCCTTACTTACGGGAATTGACGGAATGAAAGTCTCCCAATGCTTTAGCTTTGGGATGAAAGTCCGCCCTTGTAAATTAGACCAAAACGTTCCTTAAAATATTTGACATTGACACAAAATTGTGGTATAATGAATATCAGCACTTGGATAGGGTTTCCACCTCTACCGCTTGGTAGAGTCCTATCCGAACCCGTGGAAAGGTTCATAAAGTGCGAAGTGCTATACCACTCTAAAAGTATATTGAGACCGTTGACACATAAATCAGCGATTTGCTGACATATTCCAAGCAGCGGTGAAAGTCTGCGGGTTGTATTGCGGTCTCGCCTAAAATCTTTTCTCTCCATACTGGAGAGAGGCAGGCAGGGATACCCGTGGAAGTTTTTCGCACGATATGCCCTACTGACGCTTTTTCAGTCTATAGGGGAATTGCCTGCGGGTGGAGACGGAATAAGACGGTGGACTTTTTGAGAAAACCGCACTGTCTACGAAGCCGAAGCCCCACGCTTTAGCGTGTGGGTGGTATCACCGACGTAGTCTGTCTTTTGAGGCAAGTCAACATGAGCGATAGGTTGGACGGTATTTCCAACTGGAAGCGATGATTGTGGCATAGCAATTTCTATTTGTATGTATACTCCCACCGGTGATATTGACCAAAATCGGCAGCGGAGGTTAATAGATCCGGCGCGAGCGTGTGTTTAAAACTGTCTGGTATAAACAATCCTGTATTTGAGCGGTCCTCATGAAAAATAGAATTTCGAGCCGCGCGAACCACATTGTGTTGTTCCTTCACCGAGAGCCGAGGTTCAATAAATCCTTCAATCCACAATCCACGGTAGGTTAATGTATCAACGGGTATGAAATGAACAGTCTCCGGCACGTTAGTGGCGGACTCACAAGCCAACGGATCCCAAAGAAAAAGACTACGCACTTGAGCCTCTGTTACAAAGCCCGCCTTGGAAAAAGCACGTTGGCTTGCAGAGTTATCCACGCGGATGGATGCCGCAGCGCAATGCACTCCCAGATGAGAACCGTAGGTTAACGCTTCCGCAATGAGAGAAGTCCCAATACCCTTTCCCTGACTTGTAGGGCGAACAAGAATGAGATCTATTTCCCATCGAGGGACTCGAATAGGGACCAGAAATGCCGAGAGGAAACCTGCGACTTCGCCACTGTCCATTGCAACGAAGACTTGATGCTCAGGCGACGAGGTGTGATCCGTGAACACGTCAAAGAGCAGCGATTCTTCCCATGTTTCCTGTAATATTAGATGAATTACTTGGGCATCATCTGGACGCGCCAATCTAATGTCCAACATGTTCCTTTCTTTGTTTAAAGTTGGACGCTTATCTCGCAACTTTTTTGAGCAGCCCCCAAGTCGTCGCAGCCTTATCAAACTCGTAAACTGCGGCGACATGCGACCACTTATCGTTCGGAATCTCGTTTTTTGTGCTGTTCCATGTGCGTCCCCCAGCACCGGGGCATCCCATCCACACTGAGGGTCTACCTTGATGGATACTCAGATAATACGTATGGGGTCCCGCCTGCCCGCGCACATTACGGTAATCGCCGACGCTCTCTGGGTATACCCATACCTCCATCGTCAAGTTTTTGGTAATTGCCAGACTGTCAGATGCTTCCGCGGCGACCACCCCTTTCTGAATCTGTTCGTTAAAAAATACCCCCGAATTGACCTTTCCATCTTTCTCCCATTTCGCATCGCCTTCGAGCGTTCCGTGGTTTCCCTTGCCGCTCAGGTCTTCAATCTCTTTTCCCTTTCCTGCATCGAACGAGTAGTAGAGAACCATTGCGTCGTCCTCAATCGCTTCGGTTACGAAGGGGAATATCAAAATGAATGCCACGCTCAGAATATAGGAAACTATTCGTCTCACTTTAAACCTCCATGTGTTTACGGACAACAATAGAATTGAATATCCTGCCTTCATGAGGCTCTAATCTCCGGTAGTACTCTAACTTAAATGATCGTTGTAGGACTTCAAGAAGTACCTCTGTCTTCCAGAAAGAGAAAAACCGTTTCGGCTCATATCTGTCTTTTTCCCAGATACCCTCAAAGTTTTGGTCTCCCCAAATGCCAATATACATTATACCGTTTTCGTTGAGTCGTCCTGAAATTAAATCTAAAACCTGATCAAAGTCCCGCTTCGGTATGTGTAGGAGACAATTCATCGTATATACCGCATCAAAACGCTCATTAATCTCGCCAAGATTGTAGCAATCCAAGACTCGCGCAGAGATCCCCTTTTCTGCGGTGAGTTTCACCATTGTTGGTGTATTGTCGACCGCCAGAACGCGGATCCCTTGCTTTTGAAAAAACAGCGCATCCGCGCCGGGACCACACCCAATTTCAAGGAGCGTCTCTCGTCCTTCGTCCTTCAGGAATTGTAGAAATTCCAACCGCTCTCGGACCTTAAATGCGTCAGGAGAGTGAGCGGCTCTTTCATGGGCGTACTTCTCGTATGACTTCACAAGTCCGTCAGTGAATTGCATCGTGTCGGTAAACGCTCCTATCGAACTCCAATTGGTACTTCAACGATTAGGTCTTAACGACCAATAGGTAGGCGCGCGTCAATGTCGATTTTATAGATTTTCCGTCGAGCGACACATGGGATAGGTGGCTCTATACGCCTCACATTTGAGAGTTCCCAACACACATAGTTAGGGATCCACTCTACTCCTTGCGATTCCGCTTCTTCAGGGGTCCAATCGTGAATGCCTGTAATATCGACAATTGCGCGTGCCAGTCCGTTCGGGTCTTCTTGTCCCTCTTCGGTCAGATAAATCTCATTTTCTACAAGCACGAGATTCAGAAAGGGGATCTTCGGCGGCAGCCAACGCCGGATTTCGACCATCTTTTTTCCCGCAACAATACGCTGCACGGACGGTGAAACTATGGACAGTACATCAACTATCAAATTGGCTACTTCCAGTCGTCATCTGGCGGGTAGATCATGGAACTGCCGCTCCCTGCGCCTTTAAAATCGTTCTCAGCGAACCAGTCTTTGACGGTATCTCGCCACTTAATGAAGTGTGGGGCTTTCAGATGCTCTTGGAACGCTGCTTCGTCTACATAAACCTCGTAGAGCCAGATCCGGTTCGGATCGGCACCGTCCTGAATCACATCAAATCTCAGGCAACCGGGTTCATCAGCAACGGAGCCTTTCGCGTCGTCTATCATGGCTTCAATGAACGCATCTCTGTGCCCTTCCTTAATCTGAATCGGTGCAATAATAACAAACATACTTTTCTCCTTCTATAAACAATTTTCAATGTGGATTCTATTTTCACTTCGGCATGCAGATGCCGAAGTCACATTAGCCTATCACGATTAGGAATAGATGTCAATTGAATGGTTGTCAGTTATGAGTTTTCGGTTGTTGGAAAAGGGTAGGATATTGAAACACCGACATGGATGTGTGCGGCTGTCCCATGTGATTTTCATTTTGTTTCCCGCAGGTCAAGAACGGCTTCGTAATGCTTGGTGATCTGTCCGTTATACTTCGTTTCAATAAGATTAACAATCCCTTCAAACAGAAAATGTTTATTCTTGTCTGGCAGTGCTATGTGATCGGAATAGGTGCTGAGCAGTTTAATGTATTGCTCAGATGAATACGTTTGCGTCCATGGGTAGGTGTGTTTAATTGGAGCTTGAAAGGCTTCCACACCGGGAAAGTGTGTGGCGTGTGTTGGGCGATGCGTGGTCAGCGGCGCGTAGTATTTATCGTAGAGAGTCTGACTTTCCGCAAAGAATCCTTCGTCCTTTCTGACGTGCTGGTTCGAGAAAACGGCAAGGAAACCCTTTGATTTAAGCACTGCGGATGCCTTCAGATATCTCACTTTTGGATCTACCCAATGGAAGGCGGTGGCAGAGATAATCAGGTCAAACTTTCCATCTGATTCCCATTCCTCAAATGCGTGTTCTACAAATGAAACGTTTGGAAACACCTTCAACTTTTCTTTCGCAACGGCGATTAAATCGGCACCAATATCGAGACAGACCAATTCGTATCCGCGTTCTGCAAAGGGACGTGTCGCTTTCCCAGTCCCGCAGCCAACCTCAAGGATGCTGCTATGGTCGTTGAGTCCAGAGAGGTCCAAGACATCCTGGATCAGTTCTTCCGGATATCCCGGTCGGACATCTTCATAGAGCATTGGAGCAGTATTAAACGTGGTCTTGAGTTCAGTATTTGACATGGAATGTTCCTTAAGCCTCGCCTATCTTCTGGTGTGTAAGTAATTTTATATTTTACCATAGTTGCGGTTATATAACACCATTCACTTTTTAAGAATTTAGGGGCATTTAGCTTTCCATTTTTATTTTTTTCACTGATATGGTATACTCTTTAAACCAGTTATGGGTGACACAGCTACAAGCGGGGCAAGTCGTTTCTGCCACCCTTCCACCGTAGCTACGGAATAAAAGAACTGGAACTGACTAATCTAATGACTGGCAAATCCTATTTTTTTGAGAAATCAAATACAACAGAAAGTAAGTCAGACACAGAGGTAATGAATTCTATACCTTTCTAAGATGAGGAGTCTCTATGCCTAAAAATCGTCCCCTGATCACAGACGAAAATTATCGTTTTTATCACGCCTCTTGTCTTGATATGTCGGAATGCCAAGATAATTCTATCGCTCTGACAATCACCTCACCTCCTTATTGGAACGCGATTGACTACGATACCCACACCCAGGATGATGAAGCGTGGTATCGGGAGCGGAACTATGACGGGCTTGGCAAAACATACGAGGACTGGATCGCAACGCTTAAAAAGGTGTTTCTTGAAGTCTATCGAGTCACAATGGATGGCGGGTTCTGTGCTGTTGTTATCGGGACAATCCTCCACAAAGGCAAGCACTATCCGGCACCTTTCGACTTAACAAGTCAATTGAACGGCACGGACTGGCACTTCCACCAAGATATAATATGGAATAAGGTCACGGGGGGTGTGAGGCGTGCTGGCTCATTTATTCAGCACCAGAAACCCGGGTACTACTATCCGAATATAATGACCGAATACATACTCATATTCCGTAAAGGTGATAAGCCCAGATACGGTTCACAGCCTACGCTCCCAATAGATGATGTATTCAAACGTGATATAGCCAACTCGATTTGGCATATCGCACCCGTGCCACCTAAAACGATTGACCATCCGTGTCCATTCCCAGATGAACTCGTCCGACGTTTAGTGCTACTCTATTCTGAAAAAGGAGATGAAATACTTGACCCCTTTTTGGGAAGTGGACAAACCGCTCGCGGAGCTTTGAGGTTCAAACGCAAATGTGTCGGATACGAGATAGAATCCAAATATATTGAATTAACGTGTCAACGTCTGTATGAAGAACCGAGACGGAAATATCACCTCCTACCAAAGATGGAAAAACAGAAAGTGTTACCTGAAGATCAAATGACGATGTTCGATTCGTAGATACAAGGGAAGAACAGTGGCACAAAACCGACAAATGTCTTTGTTCCAAGAGACAGAGACCGAAGACTACCAAAAAACGGAGGAAGAAACGACGAACTTCGACATAGAGAGGAATTGCTTCAAGCACTTGCAGGAAAATCTAAGTGCAGAGATTTTGGATACGTTGCTCAAACACCGTCAAATCGTGCTGTCGCGGTGTTGGCTCACTTTTACTATAAAATTGATCGCAACTTTTAGTAAGCGAATCAATTGAACGGGTGAATCCGCGCAACTTGAGCTGCACATATAGGGTCTTTAACCAGTCAGACCATGCAGTATCCATATTTCCGTATACCAAGAGGGTTCCGTATAAATCAAAGAAGATCCCGTTAATTGTCATTTAAGTTGCAGCTCCCAAGGTAGATTCCGTTATTGCATGGGTAGGGAGGACTCACCTTTAACCGCAAAAAAGGAATGAGAGACTCCAAAAGGTCTGTAGCGACCTATTCTACACCAACTGGTTTCCGCGTAAGAGTGGGTGGTCTTTCATCACCTCGCCGTCGCGATTTCGCGTCCCCGATGGCATGTAATGGAGGACCATCGCCCGACGGTCTCGGGGTGAACGGTTCGGATCGGTTTGGTGGAGGGTCATGCAGTGGTGAACCATCCCGCATCCGGCTTTAACTGGCACTGGCACGGCACGATCTGCATCGGCATTCACCTGCAACAACGCTGGTAACTTACCTTTCTCCGACGCAGCGCGTCCATGCGCCGCCAGTCCTTCTACATAACTGCCGGGGATAACGTTCATACAACCGTTCTCCTCGTCGGCATCATCGAGGGCTATCCAGATGCTCACGAGATTGGGTGGATTGCACTGCCAATAGGCATTGTCTTGATGCCAATACACTTCACCGCCGTGATGGGCGGGTTTGTAGAGAGCCTGATCGTGAAATAACTGGATATCGGGTCCGATTAAACTCTCTGCGATGTCTAACAGCGGTTCATGGTAGAGTAACTTCCGAAATTCCTCATCCAAACGCCACATCTCCATAATCTGCAACATTTCTTCGTCGCGATCGGCGTCTTCATCGCTCTCCGAGTCCCCGACGACTGCGAGGTTACGCAATCCCTCCCCGATGGTGTCGCGTCTCTCTGCAAACAGCGCGTCGTAGTGTTCACGTAGCACGGTAAGGTGTTCATCATCAATGAGTCGTTTTTCTATGTTGAGATAGCCTACACGTTTGAATTGTTCGACCTCTTGGGGCATCAGTTTCATTTTTTAATTTCCTTGCGGTTCGTTGAGGCCCGGCTGTGTAGACGTCGGTTCGTTCCGTATATCCAGCCCGGCCCGTTGGTTGGGCTTACGCGTTTTCTCTACAAAGATTCAGTCTACATCACAGTCTTCAAGAATATTTTGATATGTCTGCGATGCTACGTTGTATGCCTCGCGAGCGGCATCGCGTTCCTCTTCTCGAATGCGATTAACCTTCGCGTTCCAGCAGACTTCCACGGCATCTAAACACCATTGCGCACTTCTGCGACTCGCTCGGATCGGTTTTCCATCTACAATGACAAAAACCGGGTTCGTGTGAGACGACGGAAAGATCCGTAATGCAACCCAACTCGATCTGTCAATAGCTGTCTCGAATTGGACGGGGACGATTTCACCGTTGGCGACGATTTCTTGCGTCTCAACCGCCTGACCGTTGACGATGAGTTCAACAAGCACTTTCCGTTCTTCCGCAATACGTGCCCGTTCGATATCCCAGTACGGTTTTTGATCCAAAGGGCGATTTTGTATTTCGGGATTAGGTGTCTCATTGAGCCGTGCGGCGACGCGAGCGGTAATTGTTACTGTGTTGGGTGCTTCCAGATCCAACTGACTGATTTGTCCGGTCGGTGACTTTTCGCCAACTGGCACGCCACCGACGGTAAAGTCTAACAGATGACTTTTACCGTCTCCGACGTAGGAACGTCCATCCCGCAATCCGGCAGCCCACGCATTGAAGTCAAGGGGACCGGCAGGCATTTTTACGTATATGCGACCTAATCCGACGCGCTCACCGTAAATGCAGGGGAAGTCCGTCTCACCACTGATTCGAGTGCGGAACCCACAGTTCAGGGTATGATACCAGATACGCAATTCCCAAATAGCGGGTGTGTCTACAGTAGAGATGAAATCAACAGCGTCATGAACGACATCTACGATATACTCGTTAGCACCGAAACCTTCACACGACTTTCAGGGTTGATATTGACACCCGTCAAACAGTATGCGTCGAGAATGTTTTGGATGTCAACAATTGCTTGTGTGTGGTCATCGGAAATCAAGGCTTCCTGGATTGCTGAAAGATCGTCTTCAGAGAGGGGTGAGCCGAGATAATCCAACGCCTCAATCAGTCGTTGGGTCGCTGATGCGAACGGTTGAAACTCCACTTCACGGACGAGACTCAGTTCATCGGTGAAACCTACGGAAATAACAACTGAAAACAGCATCCAACTGATAAGTATCAAGTAAAACGGACTGCAGGTTCCTTTTTTTACAAGAGGGTTGTATCCATTTACCATCCATTGCATACGGCGTTCCTCCGAATCGCTGGTTGGTTCTATCGCTAATGCCGTAGTCTATCATATTATGGGACGGGTGTCAAGTTCATAGTTGTCCGAATCGAAATTCTAAAGTGACGCATGCCAAATCAATTGGACCTCATGTCACATGATAGTCCACCCCATACTGCACCAAACCTAATCGTCGTGCCACACCTTGAGAAGCCAGATTGTCCCACGATGTGCTATAGAGAGGAATGCGGTTCAAGGCACGGACAGCGAGTGCCCAAGCCGCGACAACCGTCGTCGCATATCCGCGTCGACGATAACCAACCAGCGTATCAACACCTGCTTCGTGAGCACGTGATGATACGCGGACACTTCGGCAAATTGACACCGCCTGCGAATCCTCTATGACTGCCGAATAGGGTTGGAAACTGTTTAGTTCCGACACCATTTCGGCAAAGTCTCCCTTTAGGAGTCCTGAATTTTTACATGATAGTTGGACGATATTTGTCGGGGGTATAATATCTTTAGGAAAGCGATAAGCAGGTCCGATCCAGACGTGTTCAATCGGGGCATGACTTTGAAGGATATCCTCGAATTGCCTACGGTTCCTTGGAATTTTCTGGGAATTCGTGGACAACGGTTCAGCAGCAGCGACTTCCTTCAGTTGTGCAATCACATCGTCGGGAAGGTCGTGCCGGAATCGACAGATTGAACCTGCGTTGGTGTATCCAAAGAAGAAACGAGGTGCTGGTTTTGTGTCACCATCAGGTTCATTGATGCGCTGAAGGTGCCCATTCTCATCCTGCGTGAATAGTGCCTCAACCTGCATTTTCATCAGTTCTGCGTCAGATACATGTTTTTCCATGGCCCAAGTCATTTTCCAGTATAAGACTTCCCCTAAACTGTTTTCCTATGCCTGCTCACATTTATTAAAGTCCACTAAGGCTTTTACATACGCGGTTGTGGATCTGCGTAAGCGTTCAATCCGTTCCTTTGGGATGGGTCCGCTATCCTCTTCAATACACAGATCGGATATAACGCGGATACCGACATATTTGATATTATTAATCGCGCAGACATCCACAATCGCCGACGATTCCCAATTCACTGCGACGGCTCCACTCTCTACAGCGATTTTGTCCCTCACTTCACGATTGTATACGTCCATATCCCCACAGATTACCGGGGCTTTTGTAAGCGTAACTTTGGGATCCGTTGATAGGGTGGTTGCGAATGTGTTTATTGAATAGTCGGAAGCCTGAAAAAGTCGCGCTCTCCATTCATTTTGCTCACGCTGGATCTCTGACCGATTTGGCACGTCGTGTTCGGAGACACCCGTAATCACGACAATGTCCCCGATATCTAAGGTATCGACCAATCCACCGGCAAATCCGAACTCAAAGAAGGTGTCTACCTGATATGTGTCTATTATCATTTGACACATGGATGCCGCGCGGACTTTGCCCATTCCTGACTGCATGACGACCCATTTTTTGTTTCCATCGGACCCTTCAAACTGGAGTCTGCTGTTCCAATCCACCGAATCACCAACCTCCTGACCCAAGACGTTCAGAAGCGTATGCGTTTCGTCGGCGTAAGCCGTCATAATACATAGTTTTGCGCTCACAAATTTCACTCCATTAATTAATTCGATTTTCGGAATTCACGGTAACTTTCATACCGAGACTGCGAGATGTCCCCTTTTTTCAGGGCATCTTCCACGCGACAGCCTTCCTCATAAGTATGCGTGCAAAGGTTCTTCGTACAACGCTCCCGTAGTGAGTTTATCTCTGGAAAATAGCGGTCCATCAAGCGCGCTTCGATGTCCCAAAAATTTAGTTCTCGCAGTCCGGGTGTATCGGCGATAAACCCGCCGAAATCCAAATTGTAAAGTTGGGTTGCAACGGTCGTATGTCTACCGCCACGTCTCGGGTTCACTGTGTTGGTTTTCAGTTTCAAATTGGGCTGGATGGCATTCAGGAGCGAAGATTTTCCGACTCCCGATAATCCGGTAAATGCCGAAATCTTGCCTTTCATCCACGCTTTCAAATCCTCGATGCCCTCGCCGGTGGTTGCACTCGTGTGGAGTGTCCGATACCCGATTTTTTGGTAAACTGTGGCTATCGACTCCACTTCTGATCGATTTTCGAGCATGTCGATTTTATTCAAACAGATAAGCGGTTCAATGCCTGATGCCTCGGCGATAACGAGGAATTTGTCCAGCATTTGCTGCCAGATCGGCGGTTCTTTTACAGAAGAAACGATGACAAGTCCATCGAGATTCGGAATAAGGATAACCCTTTTAGATTGTGTTCCCCTGCGTTTATATTGGCTCTTGCGGCGCATAACGGCTGCAATCGTGCCATGGGTTTCATCGATCACCTGAATTTTGACGCGATCCCCAACGTAGACCTGCTGGTTTGTGCTAAATGCATCTCGTTTTCCGCGTAGCGAACATTGATATTGATCCGCATCACACTGCACGATGTAAACACCGTTGCTCGCACGCATCACGATACCTTCGGGAAGTCCGATCAATTTTTCGGTGTCGAAGAGATAGCCTGTCCGTTTGAGGAGTTCCTCATCGGGTATAATGCGTGCGGACTTGATCGCACTGAGACGCCTGACCCGATCTTTGACGAGCATCTTTTCCGCCTTGAGCAGCAATGCGACAACAACGGGTTTGTCTGTGTCGTTGTCAAGTGCATTCTCGGCATCCCGAATCGCTGGATTCATACCGAGATACACCCTACTGTAGGTGGCGCGCTCCCGCCAATCAAAAACCGAGTAATCACCTGCGATAATTTTTTCCGCTTCACTTAAAGTTGTGCCTGCGTAAACAGACATTGCCATTATGTTTTAATTCCCTTTGTGTTGTCTACCCCGAATCGCTTCAAATTTTTGCGAATGATTCAAAGAGACGTTCGTTAAGACGCTGATGGAATGTGATAATGTTTCATTTGCATACAATTTTGGATGCACTTTGGGAGGCATCACGTGAACGATGTGCTGATTTTTCTTGACGTGTTTTACGGAATTGGTTATTCTTTTGCTGAGTGAGGAATTAATCGAATGTGATAGAAGAACCCGTCGAATCATTTTATTAAGGACAAGGAGAACACCAATGAAGACGTATCGTGCTGCTGTTATCGGTTGTAGTCGGATGGGTGCATTTATTGATAACGAAGTCCCCGATTATGAAGCGATTAAGTTACCGTATTCCCATGCTGCAGGCTTTTTTGCCGAAGAACGGACCGACCTTGTCGCATGTGCGGATCTGCGTCCGGAAGTCATGGAACATTTTGGAAACCGATACAATGTCCCAAAAGCGAGGCAATACACCGATTATCGGGATATGCTTGAAAAAGAGCAGCCTGAGATTGTCAGTGTTGCCACGCAACCCGAGCATCGCGCCGAAATTGTTATTTACGCCGCAGAACATGGTGTGAAAGCCATCTACGCAGAAAAAGCGATGGCAGCGTCTATGGACGAAGCCGCAGCAATGGTAGCTGCCGTAGAAGAAAACAATGTCGCCTTTAACCTCGGCACAAATCGCCGGTGGCATACAGGTTTCGACAAGATGAAAGAGATCATTGACAGTGGCGAAATTGGCAACCTACGCACCCTAATTATCTATTCAAATGGCACACTTTTCAATTCAGCCAGTCATCACTTCGACCTAATTTTACGCTTGAATGGCGATGCGTCTGTGAGTTGGATCACGGGTTATCTGCCGCAAGGTGATTCGGTTTTTGATGGCGATGAACTGCGAGTTGATCCGTCTGGCGGTGGAACAATCCAGTTTGAAAATGGTGTGACGGCACATGCACTGCTAACCCCGCGGAGTAGTGAATGGGAAGCAATTTGTGATGGTGGAACCGTTACGTGCTGGAACAACGGGTGGCAGTGGCATCTCCGTAAACAGCAAGACATACCGGGGTGGCGGGCATGTCAGGTCCCGGAAGCCTTTCCTGAATTTGAAAATACCAGTAGCACAGCAAACTTGGTTAAAGACCTTGTCCACGCCCTGGATACAGGGGAACCGACCCGAGGCGGTGTCCGATGCGCGTATGCGAGCACTGAACTGATTTTTGGCATCATTGAATCGCATCTACACAACGGCGCACGTATTGAACTTCCACTGAAAGACTCGAAAGTTCGTTTACAAAGAAATCCAACTGCAAGACAACCCAGGGTGGAGTAATCATAGCTAATATGGAAGTATACTCTCAATTTTAGGGTGTCAATCACGGATTTCAAGGGACGCACACCGAATATCCTCTAATTCCTGAGCACTGAAAACGCGTGCACGGTAGAGATTTCGATACTCTTCGGAGACACTCTGACCGAATATCATCAGATCGTCCGTATTAATCGTCACGGTTACGCCGTTGTCGAATAAGATGCGAATGGGATGTGAGGCGAGGTCCGGCACACTGTCCAACATCACGTTGCTTGTTGGACACACGTTCAATTGTATCTGATTCTCTGAGAGCCACCGCATCACTTCGATCGATTCCGCGGCACCGATGCCGTGTTGAACCTCATCCAAATCAAGGACTTCAACGGTTCGTCGGACCTCTTCCGCACCCCCGAACTCGCCAACGTGCGCTTTGAGTTTCATCCCTACTTCGCGTGCCTTACTGTATAAAGACTGCACGGCTTCAGGCGCACACGCCTCTTCGTGGCTATACAGATCGATTGAATGAAAAAACTCCAATTCTATTGCTTGATGTGCCAATTTCATCCATTTTGGATCGTTAGCACACTCGCGCGCAAAACCGAGTTCAGGACGCAAATCAATTTGCTCCCGATAGCTCTCAACCAACGTTTCAATAAATGCGCGAAGTTCGGTTAACCCACCTGAATAGAACTTAAACAACCGAATATCGAAACTCATTTCAAGCATAACGACTCCATCTTGGATTGCCTCACGGATCGCTGACACCACGATGAACTCAAAACCTTGGCGGTGGTCTAAGTGCGGTGCTAAAGCAGCATCTATGTATTCCATCATCCCGCCAAGCCCTTTCATTTTGAGAGGCGGTTTGGTTAACGGATGTCCGAGCCAACGTTCCGTATTTTCTCGACGTGCACTTAAGAAAGAATGACAGTGAACGTCGATTTTAGGTGCTGCTCTTATGGCGGTCAAGTTATCTGTGGAGAGTGCTTCAACGAAATCAATAGACATTGGCTTTTCAGACCTATATATCTTTCTTCGCAACAATAGCAAAACTCACGTTGTAAGCCATCTCGTGCGTCCAACTTCCAGGTGTAGCATTAATATCCGGCTGGATCCAAGAACGCTCCTCAACCCGCTCAATCTGAAAACCGTTGTCCACAAGTCCATTGAATATATCGCTCAGGTAGTGCCGGAAATCGTATGCCCCGTCTGGATACCTATAAACGCGTTCAGAATACGGTTCGGTAACACGGTAGAATTCACCATCCCATTCCCAAAAATGATTGGCAGGATTGCCGAAATCTACGCGATACTGACCTCCCGGACGGATGATCCTCGACACGCCTCTATAGATTTCATGAACGGATGGCACCCAGCTCATAGAGGGTCCTTGGTAGATAAGGTCATACGACGCATCGTCAATTGTGGCAAGATCACGGATATTGGTGCAAATTGTCTCGACTGGATAACTGTAATGCCTCGCGGCAGTGATATCTCCGTCAAGCTGCCCCCGCGTGAAATCAATCACAGTCACATGGGCACCAAGCAGACCAAATACCGCTGATTGCTGTCCTCCACCTGCGGCAAGACACAACACATCCTTGCGCGCAACATCTCTGAGTAGGTACGCAGGATAGATTTGGTAAAGGTGATACGGAACCGGATCGAGTTGATCCTCAGCATATTGCAGAATATCATCTCTATTGAGGTCAAGCCACGGCACAGTAAAGCCGTTCTTTTTCAAGACTGCGGCTTCCCACCGCGCTCGATTGGCAATCGTAATTTCGTCATTCATACTATTACACTTTCTATCCACGCTTCATCAATTTCGAGACCGAAGCCGGGGGCGTCCGACGGAGCGACATAGCCGTCTTTGATAACAGAAGTGCCGGGCAACTTGACCATCTCCTCCAAAGGGACACCAGGGGCAGATACACCTTCGGAACGTTCACCCCACGTGATCGCGGGCATCGCAAAGGCGAGATGTTGACCATAGGGATAGTTCATGCCGCCGTGTGTAATCACGGAAATTCCATTCGCCTCAGCAATGTGACAGATTTTTGCTGCCGATGTAATGCCGCCGCACCACAAAACGTCCGGTTGGAAGATGTCAACCAGCCGTCGTCCTGCCGCCTCCGCAAAGACAGTCGGCAGATACCAGTGTTCGCCAGTAGCGAGCGTTTGCCAAGGGAGGCGTTGACGCACCGTCTCATAGCCAACAAAATCATCGGAACGGATATAGTCCTCCATCCACTTCAACCCGTAAGGCTTCATCGTTTCACAGACGCGGACGGTATGTTCTATGTCAAAACCGGTCCAAGCGTCCAACATCAAGTCAACGTTGTCGCCAATCGCTTCCCGCGTCGTTGCTACCAATTCTTCAAGTTTGCCTAAGCCTTCTTTTCCCTGCTCTGGACCCCACGGGGTGAAGAGTTTTGTGGCTTTGAACCCGAGTTCCATGTACCATTCCTGATCGAACCCAGAGGCGTAGCAGAAAATCTTTTCCTTTTGCGGTCCGCCGAGGAGTTCGTAAACCGGTCGTCCCAAAATTTTACCTTTGAGGTCCCACAGCGCACAATCCACCGCACTGATGGCGTAACTCGTCAAGCCGGTCGCGCCGAAGGCGGCTGACAATCGTACCATCATATCCCACAATTTCTCGGTTGCCATACAATTTTCGCCAACGAGGAAGGGGGCAAAGTGATCTGAGATGATTCGGGTCACGGGACCCCCGTAAAGTGAGATACCAAAACCCCAAGTCCCATCTTCCGCTGTTATAATGCAGGCGGGACGTTTCCATTCCGAGTAGGAAACGTGCCCCTCTTTTCTGTTGAATGATGGATAGCGCGTAATGGGTCGATTCAATTGATATGTCCCGGATCGACTCGGTGTGCGCGGCGTTGTTGTCGGTTTCGGGTTTAGTTCGATTTCTACGACACGAATTTCTTTTATGTTCATAAGATTTCCTTCCTACATCGGATGGGGTTATAAACTTAACAATTCCGTTACTTATGGCAACTGAGAACTTCAAAGGGGACGATTCTGGAATATCCAAGTTTAATATACACCATCATCGGAGAAATCGCAACGGAGAAATTCGCGATCAGAAAGTTTGACTTGTATCATGATCCACAAATAGATTAGGACGGTCAGACCTATGCTGCTTAGGTTAATTCAGGTCAATTTATTGCTTCAACTTTGACTTTATAGTCTTGGTTTCGTATACGGTTTGCCGCCTCGATAATCGGTTCAGGATTGAGACCTACTGCCTCGATGGTCGAGACACGCCAAGTGTAGGGCATTAAAGATTCTTCTCTGGAGTGCCTTGATCCACAACCACTCAGGAATAAGACAGAGCAGAGGAATAGTACCAAAATGCTTGACTTCAAAATGGTCAAGTAGGTTGTTTTGATCATTTGGTAACCTGCTCTCCTTTTAGTAGGTTAGACTGAAACTCCCATACAGACTAAATCATGCGATTTTTCTTGCAAGAAACCGTTTTTTCGTGTATGATGACTTGTGAAGACATTGTTATCTTTTGGGATTCTGCTTATTTAAAGTATAGCATCTTTAGTCGTTTTTCTCTACCAAAAACTGTGTCTCTACTTTCCACTGCTGAAAGGGTGGGATACAGGGCGATGAACAGTATATAAGGAGATAAGAGGTGGAACACAGAATAAGCGTTATTATGGTTTTAACCGTTGCCGTGAGCCTTTGGTCTACAGGCGCGTTTGCGGCGGATCTGACAGAAGGACTCGTCGGTTATTGGCCCCTTGATGGAAATGGGGACGACCTATCGGGCAACGGGAATGATGCCCAATTGGAAAAAGGCGCGAAATGGTCTGACGACGGTTGGGTGAACGGTTCCGTTGAATTCGACGGTGGTGGCGGACACGTCATTGTTGATGATACGTTTGAATTGACAACGACCGCAATCACGGTGATCGCCCGAATCAACGGCTGGAAAACGATAGATTGGTCGG